>CAVAGO010000021.1:0-27626 GCA_963588075.1 bacterium
ATAAACCCTTATAGGGTTAATTAAAAACCACTAGTTGAACTAGTGGATTTTTATTGCTGTTTTATAATTTGGGTAGAATAAGAAGTGGAGTGAGTTGGTATGACAGTATTTTTTATTATATTTTTATTTACTTTAGGTTTGGTTCCTTTTGTTTATTTGACTAATACTAAAGTTAATCAAGTAGAAAGAATTCCAGTACAAGAAGTTGTAACACAAGATTTTTCTTATACTAATTGGGTAGCTAGTGATGGTTCAGAAATGGTATTTGCAGTGAATACTTTTTATTGGTATAAGACTTCAACTGATCATAATGATAATTATTATTTTGGTAAGTATGAAATTTATATAGGTAGTGATGCAGTTGATTTTATTACAACTGATTTAAGTAATTATGGTGTAACTAGAAGTGAACTGGAAAGCGTATTTGCGAAGAATGAAGAATATTCTGAAGATAATTTTATTGTAGTTAATTTAAACTATAGTAAGATGGTTATTAATGGTGAGACAAGTGTTCCGGAGACTACTTTAGTTCCTTGGTACGGATTTATTCTTGATGATGGAACAATATTAGATGTAGCTAATATGAATACGGGGACATATTATAAATTTACAAAGAATTAGAGATACTAGTTATCTCTTTTTTTAATGCATGTTATAATAATTAAGTAGAATAGGATGATAGATATGGTAAATGAAGAAATGGTTTATCAAAGATTATTTAATATAAAATATAATAATAAAACTTTTACTATTTTTATAGATAGATATGGTCGAAGAACATTTTTAGAGTTAACAGATAGTGGTGATTATGAATATCCATTGTTAGATGATTTTATGAAATTACATCGTGTATATAATGAACATAATTTATTTGTTTCTCATAATAATTTATCTACTTATCCTATTGGAGCGATGCTTCCTGTTCATAGAGAAAAAACTAGAAAAATAATTTTTAAAGAAGCAGTTAGAGTTTTTACTGGTTCTTTAGCTTTAGAAATGGCAATATTAATTGGAGCTAATACAATAGCAGGAATGCCTACTAGTAGGAATTTTCAGTTAGTAAAAGATAATGATAGTTATAAAGTTGTTATTGGTTATGTAAATGGAACTTTGATTAATAGTACTGATGAACTCGATGAGATATTAGGTTATGATTCTGTTAGTAAAGAAGAAATAATAGAAGCAATTAATACAAATAATAAAATACCTACTTATTATAAGACTTATGCAATTAACTTAATAAATTATATGACTAATAAATATCCTGAAACTGATGCGAGAATTTTTTATGAGAATGTTAAAGATGTTTTAGTAAGAGTAGTAGCTAAGAGTGGAATGAGTAAGTATGTTGCAGGTACTTATAATGCTTATGATAATGTTACATCACTTAGAGAAGACTATGCTGAAAGTGAACAAGTAATAACTCATGAAATGGTACATTCATATCATCATTGGAAAGAAGATAAAGCTATATATCCAAAAGTACGTGGTGAAGAAGCGGGTCATTCTTTGGATGAAGCTATGACAAATGAAATAACTAATGGAATAGTTCCAGCTACTACTTATGTAAGAGAAGGTAAAGTATTAAGATACTTTTTAAGTTGTGTAGATTTTAATTATTATGATTATGAAAAAGAAGGAATTACGAAATTAATTAAATTATTGAAGGGTAAGTATCCATCAGTTGATATTGATTATATTATTAATGCAATAGATGCGATGAATGATAGTGAAATTGAATTAGGTGAAAATATTAAGTTAGAAGAAAATGTTCATATTTTAGATGAGTTCTTTGAAATTTGTAAATTAAACATTGATATGACAAGTGATAGTGTTTATCAACCTTTAGCAGAATTTTTGAAGTTAGTTAATTGTAGAACATATTTTGAAGTAGCTGATTATTACTTGAATGAATATAATAGTATTTTATTAGCTCATGGATATGATGAAGAACAGTTAGTAACTAGTGTGAATAAATTTATTGTAATGTATGATTATTGTACAGATGAAATAAGTCATATGAGAAATATTTTAGCTACAGAAGATGAAAATTATGTTGTTCAAGATGATTTATATAGTTTCTTTAGAGATTTTGTTGATAGTGAGTTTTATTTTTATGACTTTGTAACTTTAGAAGAATTGGAAAATCATTATTGTAAGATATTAGAAACTTATAATGATTATTTGTATTGTCATGGTATTGGTAGAGATAAAACAATTACTGTTGAAGAAATGAGAAATACAATAAATAAATATAAAGGTATTGTAGTAACCGGCTATGGAGTTACTAATGATGATGCTCTTTATCCAATTGTAGAAGTTAAAGGAGCAGAACAACTTGTTAATACCGAAAGAAAAGTTTGTGTACTTAATGAAAATGGCAAATTGGTTGTTATGGATAAGAGTGATTTTAGAGGATTTAATACATCGACAGAAGATTACTATTTTCATCATCGTTTCTTTAAGAGTTTATTTACTAATTTAAATAGTGCAAATGTCTTAAATGAAGATTATTGGCAAGATGTATTTAGATTAGATTCAGTTGATTATAAAAAGATTACATTCTATATGAATGGAGAAGAAATTGGTCAAGATTATTTCTATGAAACAATAGTTAATATAGGTCAAAGAGCAGATGGTACTAATTGTTTTCAGTTGAAGAGTGATAGTCAAATACTTTATCAAGATAATAATTTTGTAGAAGGTCTTGATATGAGATTGTGTGATTTTATTGGTGATTATAAATTTGAAGAAGACTTATCTTCATTGAATGTGTCTAGGTATTTAAATAGCACTTATTTTAATAAATTTGTAGCAGGTGATGATTATTCGGGAATTATCAATCGTTATTATGGTAATTTCACATATGATCCTGAAAAAAATGTTGTTAATATTCATCCTGTTTATAACTTGATTCTTGAAGATGGAGTTAAGATTCCATTAAATGAAGTTTATTTGGATTTTATGTCTAATGAAGCTCATTTACGTATTGGATTTGTGTACTCTAGTAGTGTAGAAGATGAAATTCAATATGAGGGAGATGGATATCATGAAGTTTTCTTAGAAACTGTATTAGATTATTATGGTTTGTTATCAGAAGAACAGACTGAATATTCAATTACAGAGGATGAAGTATTGAATTTATTTAAAAACTATGTAAGTGATGTTTATTCAAATACCAATGAGAATACCAATAGTATTAAAAGATAAGAAAATAGTTTCTTATCTTTTTTTGATATAAGGTATTATTATTTAAATAATGTTTGATATAATAGAATAGGTGGTAGTATGAAAGATATAACTATAATTATATTAGGTGATAAAGAAAACGATTATGGAGTTATTCCAAGTAATATTGAACTTGTTAGAGCTGATAGAAGTACATTTTATGATGTTATAAAAGAAGTAAAAACTAAATATATTGGTTTTATTAAAAGTGATGATATTGTAAGTGATAATTATTTTAGATTGATATCAACTAAAGTAAAGCTAGAGTTTGATGGATGTTTTATTAATTATACTTTGGATTGTGTAGATAAGAATGTTAAGGTAATGGCGAATGCTAAGGAGTTGTTATCTAAAAGACCATTTTATGGTGATTATATTTGGAGTTATGTATATAGGACTGAAATTTTTAATAAATTGATTGAAATAAAAGATGTTGAGGAATTTGATAAACGTGTTGAATTTGAGTTTTTTAGATTGACAGCAATAGGTGAAGTTACATATACTCACAAAGTTAATGGTATTTCTTTTTTAAATGATTTTTGTTATAGAGATATGAGAAAATCAATGCACTTAAAAAATGCTATATACATGGGTGGTGGATGTAATGGGATTTTTAATGGTTATATAAGTTGGATTAAAAATATTGGGAGATGTTTTGCTAACGATTTTGATATAACTATAATATATGATTTAATGCCAACAGAAACTTTAAATGATTTTTTAAAATATTTTAATTGTGAAAAATATGATTCTAAAGTAGATTATTATTGTGATAGATTGTTATTAACATATTCAAATTATTATTATCCAAAGAATATATTTACTTTAGAAGAAAATTATTTATTTATTCATGGAAATATGAGTGATTTTCCTAATGCTAGACGATTTTATGATGATGTTTATACAAGATATATTGCAGTATCAAAAGTTGCTGCTAAAAAAGCAGTAGGTTATTTTCCTACAGATAAAATTGAATATATATTAAATCCATTTAAGTTAGATAATGAATTGTTAAAACCTCATTTAAAATTAGTTTCAGCACAACGTTCAACACCTATTAAAAGACCAGAAAGAATAGAAATTTTAGCTAATATATTAGATGAATTAGAGATTCCTTATACTTGGAATGTATTTATGGATAAGAATGAAAATACTAATAAGAATGGAATTATATATAGAAAAAGGGTTGCCAATCCTTTTCCATACATAGAAGATGCGGATTACTTTGTCTTATTAAGTGATAGTGAGTCAATGGGATATAGTACATTAGAAGCTCTTGCATTAAAAACAAAGGTAATCGTTACTCCATTGGAAGCTTTTTATGAAATTGGAGTTGTAGATGGTGAAAATGGATTTGTAGTTCCTTTTGAGTATTTTGAAGAAAAGAATAAAGATAAGTTAATAGATTTTGTTAAAAAAATTTATCATGAAAAAGATAATAAGTTTGATTATAATTTTGATTTGTCTTTATGCGATGGATATAAAGAAGTATTTAAAAAGTAAAAGTATTGTTGGAATGGGGTGTTATTATAAAAACATATGCTTGTGTATTATCGACTAATAATTATGTTATGGGAGTATTAGTATTAAATGAAAATTTAAAAAGGTTAAATTCTAAGTATTGGTTAATATGCTTAATTAATGAGACAATAGATAAAGAAACGAGAGATATTTTAAGTAAGAATAATATAGAATACAGAGAATATGATAGTGTTCCTTATAATGTTAACTTTTATTGTAATTGGAATTATACTTTTGATAAATTTAATGTATTTTTATTGAAAGAATATGAAAAAGTAGTATGCTTAGATGTTGATTTGTTAATTTTAGAAAATTTAGATTTCTTGTTTGATTATGAAACTCCTGCTATGGTTATAGATAATCCTTCATTTAAAGATAGATTCAATTCTGGGGTGATGGTTATAACTCCTAATAAAGAAACATTTGATAAACTGGTTGAAATGAAAGATAAAGAAAGCTTAGAAAATCGTGTTATAGGTGATCAAAATGTTTTAAATGATTACTATTTGGAAAATGGTATAATTCATAGAATTCCAGATCGTTATAATGTTTTAAGAACTATAAAAGAAGATAAAGTAAAGTATTTTAATTCAAAGATAAATGCAGAGGAAGAACGTTGTAAAGTAATAATAAATGCTGTAGTTGATAATCCAGCTGTTCTTCATTATGTTGGTAAAAATAAACCTTTTTATATTAATTCATCATTCGCTGATGAATATAGTGATATATATCAAGAGATTCTTAATATTGTAAAAGAAAATAATATGTAGGTTATAAAGCAAGGAATGTTTAAGTTCCTTGTTTTGTTTTATAATAAATGATATAGTATGTTTGATTTTATGTAGAGGTGATTTCTATGTTTGAATTAGTATCTAAGTATGAACCTTCTGGTGATCAACCAGAAGCTATAAAGACTTTAGTAGAAGGTATAAAATCTGGTAAGAAGGAACAAGTATTGTTAGGAGCTACTGGTACTGGTAAAACATTTACGATAGCTAATGTAATTAAGGAAGTTAATAAGCCTACGTTGGTATTAGCTCATAATAAGACTTTAGCAGGTCAGTTATATGCTGAGTTTAAAGAGTTATTTCCTAATAATCACGTTGAGTATTTTGTATCATATTATGATTATTATCAACCAGAAGCTTATGTACCTAGTAGTGATACTTATATTGAGAAGGATGCTTCTATTAATGATGAGATAGATGAGTTAAGACATGGGGCAACGAGTGCACTTATTAATAATAGAGATGTTATTGTAGTAGCTTCTGTTTCTTGTATTTATGGTATTGGTGAAAAAGAAGAATATGAGAAGATGATGCTAACTGTTAATGTAGGAGATACTATTAAAAGAAATGATATTATTAATAAATTAGTTGATATGACTTATGAACGTAGTGATTTAGATTTTCATAGAGGGACATTTAGAGTACGTGGAGATATTATAGATATTGTTCCTGTTAATGAGAAAGCTCATGCTATTAGGATAGAGTTGTTTGGAGATGAAGTAGATAGAATATGTACTTTCGATCCTTTAACTGGCGTAGTTATACAAAATAAGAAGACAATTAGTATATTTCCAGCATCACACTTTGTTACAGGTAGTGAAAAGATGGAAGAAGCTATTCGTAGAATAGAAGCTGAGTTACAAGATAGATTAAAAGTATTACTAGATAATAATAAATTATTAGAAGAACAAAGATTAAGAGAAAGAACTAATTATGATTTAGAGATGCTTAAAGAAACTGGATTCTGTAATGGTGTAGAAAACTATTCAAGACATTTAGCATTACGTGAAGAAGGAGAGACACCTAGTTGTTTAATAGATTTCTTTCCAGATGATTTTTTACTTGTTGTAGATGAATCACATGTTACATTACCTCAAGTAAGAGGAATGTATAATGGGGACAGAATGCGTAAGCAGACATTAGTAGATTATGGATTTAGATTACCTAGTGCTCTTGATAATAGACCTCTTAAGTATGATGAATTTGAAAGTAAGATAAATCAAGCTATATATGTATCAGCTACTCCTGGAGATTATGAATTAGATAAGACTTATGGAGAAGTTGCGGAACAGATAATAAGACCTACGGGATTACTTGATCCAACTATTGAAGTTAAAGAAACTGAAGGTCAGATAGATGATATTATTGAACAAATAAATATACGTAAAGAAAAGAATGAGAGAGTTTTAATTACAACACTTACTATTAGAATGGCTGAGGAGTTAACTAATTATTTAAAAGATGTTGGTATTAAGGTAGCTTATTTACATAGTGAGGTTAAGACTTTAGAGAGACTTAAGATTATTCAAGAACTTCGTATGGGTAAATATGATTGTGTAGTAGGTATTAACTTATTACGTGAAGGTATTGATATACCAGAAGTAAGTTTAATATGTATTATGGATGCTGATAAGCAAGGATTCTTACGTAGTAGTAGAAGTTTAATTCAAACTATTGGTAGATGTGCGAGAAATGCTAGTGGACATGTAATTATGTATGCTGATACAGTAAGTGAAGCAATGGATGTTGCTATTAGTGAGACTAAGCGTCGTCGTAAGATACAAGAAGAATATAATAAAGAACATGGTATTGTACCAAAGACTATTATTAAAGAAATAAGAGAAGTTGTTAGTAATGAAGTTAATCTTGATACTAATAAGAAGTTAGCTACTGGTGAAGTTAAGATGAGTAAGAAAGATAAAGAACAATTAATTATTAAGATAGAAAATGAAATGAAAGAAGCTGCTAAGAATCTTGATTTTGAAAGAGCTGTGGAATTAAGAGATATCTTATTTGAATTAAAGAGTGAATAATATCAGAAAAATTTGATTTATTAATAATTTTTTGATAGATTATGCTCACGGGGGATTTAATTATGGAAAAAAATGAAAGAGCTTGTGAAATATTGAAGGAGCTTGATGTTTTAGAGAATATTATTACTATATATCTTGGACATTGTAGAAATAAATTTAACGAATATCATTCTGAGCTTACTAAGATGGTAGGATATATGAAAGTTGATTACTTTTATAAACCTTTATTTGATAGTGTGAATACTCAGACTGTTAATGCAAAGAAATATGCTGATGCTTATAAAACAGGACAAGATGTTCGTTGTACTTTACAATCAGTAAGAGCTGGATATGACGTAATAATATTTGCATATGGCCTTGATGAAGAAACTAGAGCTTGGTCTTCAGCAAATTTTACTGGAGAAATCTTATTAGGTTCATTACATGAATCTGAAGAATATCCTTTTGTGATGAAGATGTTTATTGAAGAAGTTTTATTTAAGGATGGTAAAGGTTCTCTTGAAGGAGAAAATGTTAATGCTTTAGAATTATTAAAAGATTATAATCTTAAAGATAAAGCTAAATTAGCATTATGTGCTTATTGTATAGAGTATATGAGAAATAATCCTGAGTTGTTTGCAAGTTATACTCAACCAGTTGATGGTGTTGATTCAAGTCTAAAAAAATAAAAAACTACATTATGTAGTTTTTTTATGTTGGCATAAAAATATTTTATATACCAGAAAATATTTAGAGTGTTATAATACTCCTCTTAAAAAGAAAGGGGGATTTTATGTTATCTGATAGAATAGTAGAATATTTGATAGCTGGAGATATTGATTTTATGGAAAGATTCTCGACAGAACAATTAGAATATTTAGTTCATGAAATAAGAATATCACCTTATAAAAATAATATTTTGTTTAATTCTTTTAAAGAAATAGCGAAGATGTACCCAGTATATGCATTTAAAATTACTTTTGATATGCCGGAATATAAAGAATATTGGTTAAGGTATTTTAGAGATGACCATAGTATTTTATTAGATTATAAATTCTTACTTTTATTTTTACTATCTGGAGATTGGGCGGTTAATTTTGTTAACGAAAAGTTATCAGCGATAGTTTTGGGAAATAAAGAAAGTTTATTTGCAATTATTAGACATGCGGAAAGAACTGGTAATTTTAAATTAGTAAATACTTTAAAAAATCATTGGAATATGAAGATAAGAAGTTTGTTTATAATAGAACTTTTAGATGCTTTTCCTAATATGTTTAATTTTATTTATGATGATGTAACTGAGTACTTTGTTAAATATGATAATAATGGAAAAGAAATAGAAATAATAGAAGAGAATTATGTTTCGAAGATTGCATCTTTAGTACTATTACATCTTAAAGATGAAGAATTATATTTGAAGATAAGAGAGTTTATATTACAAAGGTATTCAAGTAATACATTGGCTGCTGAATTAGATAGATATGGTAAGTTAGTAGCTAGTGTTAATCCTTTAAATAGAGAGTATTTGATAAATGATATTGATACTTTATTTAGAACATCTAAGAATTATAAGTATGTATTATTTACTAAATATGGAAGATATTTAAATAAAGATATTTATGAAGAATTTGAAAGACAGATAAAACCATTTACAGAGATAGATGATGAAATGATAGCTGATATTTTTAAAAATGGATTAGGTGATAAATTCTTAGAATATGTTGATAAGTATTTACAATTAAGTACAGGTGCTAAAGTAATTAGTGATGTTGGTAGAGGAAGTTGTACTAGAACATTTAGAATTGGAGACTATGTAATTAAGTGTTCTAATAAGAAATGGTCTTTTGAAGATAGTATATGTCCTGATAGTTATTTAGTTTTAAAAAATTTAGAAGAAGATATGGTAAGAGACAGTAAAGGCCAAGTAACGGGAGCTGTTGAGGTACAAAAATATTTGAGTAGACCTCTTTTAGTATCAGAATGGCAGAGTATCTTCAATTTTCAAAAAGCTTTCCAAGAAGCAGGCTATTACATAAAAGATAGACTAGTTGATGAAGAATATGGACCTAATTGTCGACATCTTGAAGATTATCGAGATGCTGATTGTGAAAATCCAGAAGTATTACCGGATTGGTTTAAAGAAGATCCGATTGTATTAGTAGATAGAGACCTAGTATTTTCTTTAAATAATACTAATCCCAAAATTAAAGCTGTTAATATTTAGTTTAAATATGATATACTAAATTATGATAAGAATAGGAGTGATATTGATGCAAACAGTTTATATATTTGGGCATAAAATGCCAGACACAGATTCAGTATGTGCAAGTATCAGTTTATCTTATTTAAAAAATAAATTGGGGATGAAAACTGAACCAAGGGTTCTTGGAGCATTAAATAAAGAAACAAAGTTTGTTTTAGATTATTTTAATATACCAGAACCAGAATTTTTAAATGACGTAAAAGTACAAATTAAGAATATGCACTATAATACAGAAGCTATGGTAGAAGAACATACTTCTATATATGAAGCTTATAAATATTTAGTGCAATGTGGAGTAACTGGATTTCCTTTAGTTAATAAAAATAAAAAATTAACAGGTTATGTTAATGTAAAAGGTATTTCTAAATATTTGATAGAAGGAGATATTAATTACTTATATACTTCTTATGATAATATTTTGAAGACTTTGAGTGCTGTTGAAGTATTAAGATTTGATGAAGAAATAGAAGGTAATATATTAGCTGCGGCTTATAAAAGTGAGACTTTTGTAAATAGAGTTAAATTAAATCCAGATAATATAGTTATTGTTGGAGATAGATATAAAATACAAGAATATTGTGTTAATTCTGGTGTAAAGATGATAATACTAGTTAATAATGTTAGATTATCTGAGGATTTAATTGAAGTAGCAAGAGAGAAGAAGATTAATGTAGTATGTGTACCAATGGGAACATATAAGACTTCTAATATGATTAAATTATGTAATTATGTAAAATTAATTAATATAAATACGAATCCGGTTACATTTAATGTTTATGATTATAGAAATGATTTTATTGATGTTAGTAGTAAGTTAGGACATACAAACTATCCAATTGTTAATAAAAAGAATATATGTTTAGGAATGATGAGATTAGTTGATTCTAATGATTTTGAGAGAAAACAAGTTATATTAGTTGATCATAATCAACAATCACAAAGTGTTGATGGTATAGAAGAAGCTAGTATTTTAGAAGTAATTGATCATCATAATTTAGGTACTATTGGAACTAGTATGCCAATTAATTTTAGATGTATGCCAGTAGGTTGTACATGTACTATTATTTATAAATTGTATCAAGAAGCAGGAATTAAAATACCTAAAGATATTGCTGGTATTATGTTATCTGCGATATTATCAGATACATTATTATTTAAATCACCTACAACAACATCTTTAGATGTAGAAATTGGTGGAGAGTTAGCGAAGATTGCTGGACTTAATATAGAAGAATATGGAACTAAAATGTTTAAAGCTGCTTCTTCAGTATCTGGACTTTCTGTTGATGAAATTATTCATACTGATATGAAGACATTTAAATATGGTGATTCTAATATGGCGATAGGTCAAGTTATTACTATGGATTTTGATGAACTATTAGAACGTAAAGACGAAATAGTAGCAGGTTTAAATAGAATGACAGAATTTGGTAACTATAGTGTTTCATTATTATTTGTTACAGATATAATAAAAAATGGTTCATATTTATTCTTTAATGATAATAGTGAAGAAATACTTGAAGAAGCTTATGGGGTATCACATGCTAATCAAGGAATTTATCTAGATGGAGTAGTATCAAGAAAGAAACAAATGTTACCACCATTATTAGAATTAGAAGAAAGAAGATAATTCTTCTTTTTTTATGTTACAATTATATTAGAAAGTAGGTATGGAATATGGGATTATTAGATTTATTATTTGGGAAAAGAGAAATGGATGTATCAGGAAGTATAAATAATGGTGATAATATTCAAAAAGAACACAAAAATATACAAAATACTAGTAGTGAATTTGTTTTTGAAATAGAAGATGTTTTTAATATAACTGGTAGGGGTACTGTTGTAACAGGGCATGTATTAAAAGGAAGTTTAAAAGTAGGAGAAGAAGTAACTATTGCAGAAACTGGTCAGACTACTGTTGTAACAGGAATAGAAATGTTTAGAAAAATGCTTGATGAAGTAAAAGAAGGAGAGAATGCAGGGCTTTTATTAAGTGGAGTAGATAGAAGTGATGTAGAGAGAGGATATACTTTAACAAAATAAAAGTATATTCTTTTTTTAGGGGTGTCTAAATAATGATTTTTTTGATATTATAATAATAGTAAATAATAGATAGAACAGAGTGATTTGTATGGCTACTACTGGAGATAAAATTAATATAAGTACAGAAGATGTAATGAATGCGATAACTATTTTAGATAGCGCTCTTAATATAATGGAAAGTTCGATGTTAACATCAATATCTAAAGACTTTGCAGTGCTTTCTAATTTGGATTTATTTAGTGAAGGTTTAGCTAAATTGAAAGCACAAGTAACTGCACTAAAACAAAGTAATGAGAATTTGATGACAAAGATAACATTACATGCTGATGAAATAGCAGCATTAGAAGAGGAAATAACAACGCAAATACAAAAAGAATTAATTACTTATGATGCTGGAAGTGGTGGTGGAGGTAGTTATTATTCTGATATTAGTTCAATTGATGTAGAAGATGTAACTAACAATACTAATATTTCAAATTCACAAGTAATAGAAAACTTAAATAGTGTGACAAAAGTAGATATAGATAGTATTTTATCTTTTCTTAATATTAATAAAGGAGATTACTCAATAAATGATATTTTACTTAGTGATGTTGGTTCAGGGATTCTTCTTTGTTTGTTAAAGAGATTTTATGGAGATTCTAATGTAAATATAGATACTACTGTTTCAGAAGAAACATTTAATATACAAAAATTGTTGTTAGAGAAACTTTTGAATAGTGAAAGTGATATTTCAATTGTGGGATTTAAAGATAATACAGTTTTAGTAGCGAAAGAATATTTTGTTTCAATAGCTAAAGAAAATAATTTAGAAATTAGTGAATTGCTATTAAATGAAAAACATGAGACTTTATTATTAGATTCTATTAATAAACTTTATTTAGGGGAAGATTTATCTAAATATAATGTAAGTGAGAAGACTCTTAGTACAGTAAAAAACTTTGTGGATAAGGTTGCTGAAGATAATGGAGTTACTGTTGAAAAAGTCTTAAGTGATACAGATTACTTAGGGGATTTAAAGGGAGTTTGAGTAAATGAAATTAAATGTTAACTATAAAGAAATAAATAGAATTGGTAGTTCTGTTGAAAATAAAGCTGTTGAATTAAATAGAAAGATTAATGAATTAATAGTTTTAATAGATAATTTCAATGAGAGTTGGGAAGGAACAGATTGTACTACTTTTATAAATAAAGCTACTACATACTTAAAAGAAAGAAAAAGTGAAGTCAATGAAGTAAAACGTGTTGGAAGTTTAATAAAAAAATCTTCAGGATTATATAATACTAAAGACGTTGAATGGAAAGAAGTAGTTAGTAAAGAGGAGGAGTTTGAACATGTCTAAGGTCAGAATAAATACTCCGGAATTTGAAAGTAATTTAAGCTCAATTGAAACTAAAATATCTGAAATAAAATCTTTAATGAATGATATTGATGATGAGATGGAAAAAGTTGATGGGACTCATTTGACTATTTGGAGTGGAAAAGCTCAAGAGATGCTTTATAATCATTATAATAAAGTATCTGCAAAGTTTCCTAATATGGAAAAAAGATTAGATGAGTATGTTGTATTTTTAAAAAATACTTTAGATTTGTATAAACAAGAAGAAGATACTCAGGAGAAAAGTGTCGAAACTCAAGATGGTTTTCTTGATGTAGTGTAGAGGGTGATTAAATGGCAATTTTTTTTGTAACTCCATATACGAAATACTATGAAGAATTAAGTGCTGCAACAGGGATAGTAGGTAAAGCTAGTGAATTAGCAGGTAGTGCTTTAACATTATCGACAACTATTGGAAAATTACAATCACAACTGGATGCTTCTGAGTGGAAAGAATTAGGTCAAGAACAATTAGTAACAGTGACAATTCCAGCTTTTAAAGATAGAGTTGATAAATTTAAGAGTAATATAACAAATGGTTTACAAGCGGCTTGTACAGAGTCAATTAATACTTTATTACCTTTAGTAACAACTTTAAAAGAAAAAGATGAGTTATATGAGAAGAAGTTAGAGGAATTAAATAATTTAAAAGAACCATCACCTAAGTATGAAACTACGACTAGAAATGGTAAGACAGTTGATACTGGTGAATTAACTTCAGCTTATAAAGAATATGAGAAAAAGAAAAAAGAATTAACTGATTTAGTAGAACAATTAAAAAAGGAACTAGAAGAATTAATTGTAACTATTGATGCGACTGTTGAATCGATAAAAGCATTAAATGGTAGTGTTGTTAGTTTCGGAGCAGTTAGTGCGAAAGATGAAAAAGAAGATACTACTGAGGAAATAACGGAAACAGAAGCAATTGAAGAAATTGAAGGTTTAACTTTAACACAGCAAGAAGAGGAATATGTAGAAGCTGTGACTGCGGCAGTTGAAGAAGCCGAAAATAAAGGTGATGAAAATTTAACATCTTTACTTGGAACTGGTCAAACACTTTTATTGAATGATGAAGGAAGTAAAGAAGAAGGGTATAGTAGAAAGATTGTAACATCACATGGTAAAGTAGTTACTGTATTCCAACAAGGGTGGAATGAAAATTTACAATTTGTTGATACAGGTAAAACTCTTAGAAGTGCAGGGTGTGGTTATAATGCCTTAGCTAGTATTCTAAGTTCAAAATATGATGATGTTACTCCAGAAAAAGTCTTTGTTGCGATGGGACAAAAATTTATGTATGCTGGTTCAATAAAGACATTCTTAGAAAACCAACTTGGTATTCCAGTAGGAACTCGTGATGAAGTATCAAGAAATGATTATTCAGCTTATAGAGAACACTTAACTACAGAAGTTTCTAAAGGAAATATGGTAATGGTTACAGTTGATGCTAGATATAACAATAAATATACAAATAATAATCACTGGGTTGCAATAGTAGATTATGATGCAGAAACAGATCAATTTTATATATCAGATTCTGCTGATACAAATGATGATAATGCAGCTCCAATAGATGTAGATACATTCTTAAAAAAATATTCTGTTAATACAAATGTAATATATATAGCGGATACTTCAGGATATAAAGGTTAAAAAGAAGATTATTCTTCTTTTTTTGTGATATTATATTAATAGGTGATAAATGATGAAAGCATTAGTAACTGGAGCTTCTTCGGGAATAGGAAGAGATATTGCAAGATACTTAGGTGAACTTGGGTATGATTTAATACTAGTTAGTAGAGATGAAAATAGATTAAAAGAAACTGCTAGTACAATAAAAACTAAAGTAGAAATATGTCCTATGGATTTAACAGGGAAAGATAATTGTTTTAAATTGTATGATAAGTATAAAGATGAAAAGATAGATATTTTAGTTAATAATGCAGGATTTGGTTTATTTGGAAATACTTGGGAAACTGATATAAATAAAGAATTGAAGATGATTGATCTTAATATTACAGCAGTACATATTTTGACAAAGTTATTTTTACAAGATATGGTAAAAAGAGATGCTGGTCATATATTAAATGTTTCTAGTAGTGCAGGGCTTTTGGCTGGACCTGGTCTTAATACATATTATGCTACTAAAAACTATGTTACTAAGTGGACAATGGCAATATATGAAGAATTAAAATATATAAAAAGTAATGTTCATATAAGTTGTTTGAGTCCGGGGCCTGTTAATACAAACTTTAATAAAGTTGCAGGTGGAACATTTACAATAAAAGCACTGAGTAGTGAATATGTAGCTAAATATGGAGTAGATAAAATGTTAAAAGGTAAGTTACTTATAGTACCTGGTTTTACTACTAAAATAGGTTTATTCTTAAATAGGTTTGCGCCTTATAAATTATCTTTAAAATTTATTGGTAATATACAAAGAAAGAAGGTTCGTAATAAAGATGTTTAATTATATGTTAAAAAATATACCTGCTAAATATGTTTTTGGAGGGTATAGTGTTAGAAAAAGTTTTACAATTATGACTAGTATTGAAAATGGTAAGCTAGTTTATGATTCATTCTTATTTACATATGTTGATAATTATTTATCTTTTTATATTTTGATGGATAATGGTAATTATAAACATGTAGAAAGTGGAGTTGAAGTACCGGAAGCTAAAGCAGAAGATTTAATGAGTAGACATTTAGCACGTGGTAAGGTGGAAGATGCTGAAGAATATGAAGCGTATGAAAGAGATAAAATTGTTGGTGTATTTGGATTACGTAATATGGAAGAAATAATGAGACAAACTGATCAAATGAATGTTGATTCTAAAGCAGAAGATATAAAGTTAACAGGTTTGTTAGATTTAAAAAATGCCTATATGGGTATGGAAGTAAGTGGAGCAATAAATTCTTTTAATAGAGCTTTAAAAAGAGAAAAAGGAGTAATAACTGTTCCACCAATAAAAAATTCAGAAAGTGATACTTATAATTCATTGATTGGAGATGAAATGGATTACTTTGATTTTATGTCTAATAAAACATCTGATGAAATAATTAGAGATTTGAAAAAATTAGATGATTCAATTGATGGTGTTGGAAATGTTAAAGATGGTAAAGAAATAGTTATAACTAAGGGTGGAGAAGGAGTAGCTAGTACTGTTACTATAAAAAATATTAATAATGAATAATAAAAAGACCTTAATTTTTAAGGTCTTTGTTTTCGATTATGCCACTATACCAGATTAAATCTTTTCTTTGATAGTTATTTAATCTAGCATAATTATTTATTAATTCATTAAGTTGTTCATCGACGATATCATTTGTTACTTCTTTTAATGGAGCGTCATTATCTGTTCTTTCTAGTAGATAGTCAGTTGTAGTATTTAAGAAATCAGCTATACGAACTAGTTTTTCCATTTTAGGTTCAGCTTTACCATTTTCATAAGCAGAAATAGTTTCTTGAGATACTTCGGCAGCTATACTTAATCTTATTTGTGTAACATTTCTTTTCTTTCTTAATTCTTTTATTCTATTCATAAGAATCACTCCACTAACATTGCTAATTTTATTTTATAGAAAATATTCATAAAAATTAGATACTATGTTTATATTGGAATATTTATGTTATTTATATTCAAATATAATAGTTTTTTATCATTTACAACGAACAAATGTGTGGTATAATACTTTTGGGTGTTTACTATGTATAAGAAAATATATTTAGAGATAACAAATAACTGTAATTTAGATTGTTCTTTTTGTATAGGGAATAAAAGAAGTAAGAAGTTTATCTCAATAGAAGAGTTTAAAATATTGTTAGATAAGTTAGAAGGATATACTAAGTATTTGTATTTTCATGTTATGGGTGAACCTTTATTACATCCTAAGATAAATGAATTAATTGAGTTAGCTAGTAAGAGATATTTTGTTAATATAACTAGTAATGGTTATTTAATTAAGAGAATTGAGGATAATAAGAATATAAGACAGATTAATTTATCTTTACATAGTTATGATGAAAAATATAATAAGTCTTTTGATGATTATATGAATGATATCTTTTCAAGTGTTGATAAGTTGGTAGAAAATGATACTTATGTAAAATATAGAGTATGGGTTAATAGTGAATATAAAGAGAAGATATTAAGTAAGTTAAACGAAAAGTATGATGTTGTTATTGGTGATAATAAAAGTTTGAAATTGGCAGATAATATTTATTATGAAGTAGAAGAAGAGTTTATTTGGCCTAGTATGGATAATGACTATTATACTGAGGAAGGTTCTTGTAGAGGTCTTAGAGATCATATAGGGATTTTAGTTGATGGGACAGTTGTTCCTTGTTGTTTGGATAGTGCTGGTATTATTAATTTAGGTAATATTTACAAACAAGATTTAAATGATATAATAAGTAACGATTTAGTTAAGGAGATGAAGCAAGGATTCTTAGATAATAAGAAGATACATGAGCTTTGTCGTAAATGTAATTTTTATGATTTGAGGAGATAGTATGGAGGAAGTAAAAGGTTATAAAGCATTTAATAAAGACGCAACTAATAGATATGGTAAACCTTTTACTGAAGGAGAAACATATTATACTGAAGGTGAATTACAATTTGGAAATAATGGTAATGGGTGGCATATGTGTACAGCTTTATCTGATGTATTTAGATATGTTAATGCAACCGAAGAAGATGTATTAGTAGCAGAAGTAACTGGAAGAGGCAATTATGTATTAAGAGATGATCATTATTATGGGTATTATGATATGTATTGTTTTGAAGAAATGACAATAGATAGGTTTTTATCTAGAGAAGAAGTTATTCAAAGGATGTTAGATTCACCACCACATGAAGTAAAGAAGTTTTTTAGTACTTGTAAACTTAGTGAAGAAGAAAAGATTTTGTTTGCTAGAAAGTTTAGAAGTGATATAGATGTAATTAAGTCTTTGTTATATTATCATTTTGGATGTACAGAGATTTACAGATATTATTCGTTAGTTGAAGAAAGAATAAGGAAGGTGCTTACATATGGACAAGATAGTAATAAAGGGAGCAAGGGAAAATAATCTACAAAATGTTGATTTAGAGATACCTAAGAATTCATTAGTTGTAATGACAGGTGTTTCTGGTTCAGGAAAGAGTAGTTTAGCATTTGATACTATTTATGCAGAAGGTCAAAGAAGATATGTAGAGAGTTTATCTGCTTATGCAAGACAATTTTTAGGTGGAACTAGTAAACCTGATGTAGATAGTATAGAAGGTTTAAGTCCTAGTATTAGTATTGATCAAAAGAGTACTAATAATAATCCTCGTAGTACAGTTGGAACTGTTACAGAGATATATGATTATTTAAGATTATTATTTGCACGTATTGGTGTTCCTTATTGTCCTAATCATAAAGAACCGATAAAGAGTCAAAGTATTGAAGAAATGACTAATAAGATTATGGATTTTCCTGAAGGTACTAAGATCGAAATAATGGCACCGGTTGTTAGAGGTGAAAAGGGAGCACATGCTCAAGTATTAGATGACTTAAGACAAAAAGGTTATAGTCGTGTAAGAGTTAATGGAGAAGTTAGAGATTTAGCTGAAGATATACAGCTTGAAAAGAATAAGAAAGATAATATTGAAGTAGTTGTTGATAGAGTGGTTGTAAGAGCAGAAGATAGATCAAGAATTTTTGAATCAATTGAAAATGCTTGTGGATTAGCTAATGGAATTTGTTTATTTAATATTATTGGTCAAGAAGAAATACTAATGAGTGAGAATTATGCTTGTATTCATTGTAATTATTCAATGCCACAATTAGAGACTAGAATGTTTTCTTTTAACTCACCTTGGGGAGCTTGTCCTGAATGTAATGGTTTAGGAATGAAGATGAAAGTATCTGAAGAATTATTGATACCTAATCCAAAGAAGAGTATTAATGATGGAGCAATAGTTACTTTATCACAAGACCAAAATACACAATATACTGAGGTAGCAACTGTTGCTGATTATTATGATATAGATTTAGATATGCCAGTTGAAAAGATACCTAAAGATAAATTAGATAAGATTTTATATGGTACTCCAGTAGTTATGGATTTTAAATATGTTTCTAAGAATGGAAATATTAGAACTAAGAGTGATTTCTTTGAAGGAATTATTCCTAATTTAGAGAGAAGACATATTGAAACAACTGCAGGATGGATAAGAGAGTGGATAGAAGGTTTTATGATTGAACAAGAGTGTTCTTTATGTCATGGAACTAGATTGAAACATGAAATATTAAATGTTTATATTAATAAGAAAAATATTTATGATATGACAGCTTTATCAATTGCAGATTTATATAAGTTTATGAATAATTTAAAATTAACTAAGGAACAACAAACTATTAGTGAGTTATTAGTTAAAGAGATTTGTAATAGATTAGAGTTTTTAAATAATGTAGGATTAGGCTATTTAACATTGGCAAGAGCTGCTGGAACTTTATCTGGTGGAGAAGCACAACGTATTAGATTGGCTACACAGATTGGTAGTAAGTTAACTGGGGTTTTATATGTGTTAGATGAACCTAGTATTGGTTTACATCAAAGAGATAATGAGAAACTTATTGCTTCAATGAAAGAGATGAGAGATTTAGGTAATACGTTGATTGTAGTAGAACATGATACTGATACGATGATGGCTGCTGATTACTTAGTTGATATTGGACCGGGTGCCGGTGTTTTAGGTGGCCATATTATGGTGGCAGGTACTCCAGAGGAAGTAATGAAGAATCCTAACTCATTAACAGGTAAATACTTAACTGGTGAAGAGAAGATTGAAGTACCTAAGAAACGTAGAAAAGGTAATGGATTATTCCTAGAAGTAAAAGGGGCTGCAGAACATAACTTGAAGAAAGTAAATGTTAAATTCCCTTTAGGCAAGTTTATCTGTGTAACCGGAGTTTCTGGTTCAGGTAAATCGACATTAGTAAATGATATTTTATATAATGCATTAACTAAGAAAGTTTATAAATCTAAAGTAGTAGTTGGTAAGTGTAAAGAAGTTAAAGGAATGGAAAATATCGATAAGGTAGTTCATATTACACAAGATCCAATTGGTAGAACTCCTAGAAGTAATCCAGCTACTTATGTAGGTGTGTTTGATAATATAAGAGATGTATTTGCAGAGATGAAAGAATCTAAGATGAGAGGATATGGTAAGAATAGATTCTCATTTAATGTTAAAGGTGGCCGTTGTGAAGCTTGTTGGGGTGATGGAGTTAAGAGAATAGAAATGAACTTCTTACCTGATGTTTATGTACCTTGTGAAGTATGTAAGGGAACAAGATATAATAGAGAAACTTTGGATGTTAAGTTTAAAGATAAAAATATATCAGATGTATTACATATGAGAGTTTCTGAAGCTTTAGAATTCTTTGATAATATACCTAAAGTTAAGAATAAGATTCAAGTAATGCAAGATGTCGGCTTATCTTATATTGAATTAGGTCAACCAGCACCAACTTTATCTGGTGGAGAAGCTGGACGTGTTAAGTTAGCTAAAGAATTACAAAAGAAAGCAACTGGTAAGAGTGTGTTTATTTTAGATGAACCAACTACTGGATTGCATTCTGATGATATTAAGAAATTATTAGTTATTTTACAAAGAATTGTGGATAACGGAGATACAGTTATTGTAATTGAACATAATTTAGATGTAATTAAAGTAGCTGATTATATAATTGATTTAGGACCAGAAGGTGGAGATGAAGGTGGTACAATAGTTGCTACTGGTACTCCAGAAGAAGTTGCTAAAGTAAAAGAAAGTTATACTGGTCAATGGTTAAAGAAATATTTGTAGGTGATAAGATGGCAGAATTAGATGTAAAAAAGATGGTTAGAAATAAACCTAATGTAAAAAGATTAGAACTTGAATATAAAGGTGAAAACTATATCATTATTAATTTAGAAGCTAAGGTAATAGATGTAAATGGTCAATTATGGGAATATACAATTGATGAGGATAAGTCACAAGTTATACACAATTTAATTTGGGATTTTGAAGAACTAGATGAATTTGATTATTGGCCTGATAAGTCGAAAGACCATGCACCTATGTCTCCAATGTGGAGAATTGCTTGGTATGATGAGTTTGATACTTACTATCATAAGAGTGGAGCTTTAAAGTATCCAGATAATTTTATGAAATTAGTTGATATATTAAAAGAGCTAAAGTAGTTTACTTGGTTCTTTTTTTATTTTATAATCAAAATAGGAAGGAGATTCGATTATGTATTTTAATTTCAATAACAACTCAAATAATAACCAAAATAATAATTTTAATAATAGAAATAATAGTTATAATAACAGAAATAATAACTACAATAATTATAATAACAACTATTATAATAGAAATAATATGTATAATAATAAACAGAATAATAATCAACAATCTCCGAAAGGGCAGTCTCCAAATATTACTAGTGTCTTTTTGACTTTATTGTTAGTTTTAACAGCTTTAATAATGGTTTTTCATGTTGTTAATGTTATAGATACTAACAATAAATTGAAAGAAGAAAATTCTGAGAGAAAAGATAATAATCAAAATAATAATGATAATTCAGAAATAATAATAGAAACACCAGTAGATGATGAAGATGAAGAAGAGGAAGAAACTAGTGTTGAAGATAAGAATAAAGATGAATTAGTAAAACTGTGTAAGAAGATTGATTCAAATGGTTCTTATAATTATGATGAATATGTTAAATATGTAGATAGTTTTGATGCTACTGGACTTAGTGATTCAGAAATATATGAAATAATGTCGAAGAAGACTTATTGTTATGAGGGCACTTGTGTAAAAATTGAAAAAGAAGGATTAATTAACTATGTTGAATGTAGCAGTGGTGAATATACAAGAATTACTTTTACAGAATATGAAAAGATAAAAGAAGCACAAACAAAGATAGATGAAGCATTAACTAATGCGTGTTCAAGTGTAAATGATGAAGGATATTTTGATTCGGGAGCTGCTACAGGTATTAGAGTAACTTGTGATAATTTTGTTTGTTTGACAGAATATGATGATGAAATAATTACTAAAAAATGCAAATAATAGTAGTATAATAATTAGAGAATAATAAGGAGTGGTATAGTGTACAATTTTAACTTTGAAGAAGGAGAACAATTAATAAAAGTATTTGACCCAATATATATTAAACAAGGTGATGTTGAAAAGAATACTGCTGTAGCTATAACTACTAATAGAATATTATTTATGGGTTATATGAGAGATGATCCACTTGATGATATGATTCCAGGTAAAGTTATTGGAGTAATTAAGTTTAAAAGAGTTTTCTATGAGATTCCATTAGTAAATGTTGAGAAAGTTATAGATAATGGTGATTTATATAAAACTATTATGTATAATGGAACATATTTCGAATTTGAAAACGAAGATTTATTTAATTTATTAGTAAAAAAAATTAAGAAGTAGCGGTGGCTGCTTTTTTAAATGTTTAAATAGAGTATATTTGTTGATTGTTGTGGTATAATACGAGTACTTAGGAGGAATGTTATGAATCCAGAAATTTTTAGTATTGGTAGTTTTAGTTTAAGATGGTATTCGGTGTTAATATTAAGTGGAATTATTATTGCATTTATATTAGCTGATCGAGAAGGTAGAAAGTTTAAATTACCAAAAGACTTTATTTTTGATTTAACATTTTGGGTGGTTATATTTGGTATTATAGGTGCGAGATTATACTATGTTATATTTAATTTTGACTTATATAAAAATGATTTATTAGGTATTTTTAAAATGTGGAATGGTGGTTTAGCTATTCATGGTGGGATTATTGGGGGTCTTATAACATTGATAATTTATTGTAAGATTAGAAAAGTTAATCCGTTTAGAATGACTGATATTGCAGTTCCTTCTTTAATAATTGCTCAAGCTATTGGACGATGGGGAAACTTCTTTAATAGTGAAGCACATGGACCAGTAACAACATTGGCTAATTTGCAAAATTTACATATACCAAATTTCATAATAAAGGGAATGTATATTGATGGAGCTTATTATCATCCAACGTTCTTGTATGAATCATTATGGTGTATATTAGGATTTATACTGTTGTTGTTAATAAGAAAGTTTTATAAATCTTTAAAAACAGGTCAGTTAACTTGTGTATATATGATGTGGTATAGTGTAGGACGAATTTTTATTGAGTCTTTAAGAACTGATTCGTTGATGTTAGGTGGTTTTAAAGTTGCACAGTTGGTTTCTATTATTATGTTTGGAATTGGTTTAGTTGTATTTATATATTTATGTTTTAATCCTTTAAAAAGAGGAAAGTATTATGATAAACGTGAATTAAAGGAGGTTAAACTATGATATATGATTTAATTATAATAGGAATGGGACCTGCTGGAGTAAGTGCTGCTATATATGCTAAAAGAGCAGGATTAAATGTATTATGTTTAGATGAAGCTATGATAGGTGGATATTTAAATTATATTGATAGAATAGATAATTATCCTGGTTTATATGGAATTAGTGGACCAGATTTTGCTTTTAAGTTATTTGAACACATTCAAAATCTGAATATTGAATTTAAAAATAAGAAAGTTCTTTCTATTATAGATGGAGATGTTAAGAAAGTTATTACTGATAATGAAGAATTTTTAAGTAAGTATGTAGTGATTGCTACCGGAAGAACAGCTTGTGAATTAGGGTTGGAAAATGAAAGAGAATTACTTGGTAAAGGAATTAGTCATTGTGCACTTTGTGATGGAGCTTTTTATAAAAATAAGATAGTAGCAGTAGTTGGTGGTGGAAATAGTGCTTTACAAGAGGCATTACATTTAGCAAATATAGCTGATAAAGTTTATTTAATTCATAGAAATAATGAATTTAGAGCAGTTAAGGAATTAGCAGATAGAGTACAAGAGAAAGAAAACATAATTTGTGTGATGAATGTTAATATTAAAGAATTGATGAATGATGATAATAAATTAACTGGTTTGGTACTTGATAATGGAGATACATTTGATGTAGATGGCTTGTTTGTGTATGTTGGATTTGTACCAGGTACAGAATTTGCTAAGGATTTAGGAATTGTCAATGACAAGGGATATATAGTTGTTAATAATGATTATGAAACTTTGTTAGAAGGTATATATGCTATTGGAGATATTATAGATAAAAAAGTTTATCAAATAAGTACTGCTGTTGCAGAAGGTACTATTGTAGCAACAAATATAATTGAGAAATGCAAATAAAATTTGCAATTCTCTTTTTTTGTGGTATATTCTTGGTGGTGAGGCAAAATATGATAGAAAATCCTTTAGTAATGGCTTATATGGGTGATACAATATATGAACAACATATAAGAGAGTATTTAATTAAAAGTGGTATTAGTAAAATAGGTGAATTGCAACAAAGAAGTTTAGATTATGTAAGTGCAAGAAGCCAAAGAAAACACTTAGAAAGATTAGAAAATGCTAACTTTTTAACTGAAGAAGAAATAGAAATAGTTAAATGGGGAAGAAATGCTAAAGGAGCTAAAACTAAGAATGCTGATATAGTTACTTATAGGTTGGCGACAGGTTTAGAAGCATTGATAGGGAAATTATATTTTTCTGGTAAGTTAGAACGTATAAAAGAAATAATGAAATTTATAGTAGGTGAAGAATAATGAAAGTATTTGGTAAAAATGTATTTAATGAATTGAGAGATAATGTAAAAAGTATAAAAAAAGTTTATATTGCTAAGAACTTTAATGATAAAGAAATAATCAAGTTTATACAAGATAATAAAATTAGTTATTCAGTAACAGATGCTAAAAATATGGACGGAATGGTAGAAGGAAGACATCAAGGTATTATTGCAGTTATTGATGATTATGAATATGTTGATTATAGAGATATGTTAAATGATAATGTTGTAGTTATGTTAGATCATTTAGAAGATCCACATAATTTTGGAGCAATTATTAGAACATGTGAAGCTGCTGGTATAAAGTCAATTATTATACCTAAAGATAGAAGTGTTAGTGTTACATCAACTGTTATGAAAACTTCAGCAGGTGCTTTAGAGCATGTGAATATTGCTATGGTAAATAATTTAGTTAATGTAATAGATGATTTTAAAGATAATGGATTCTTTGTTTATGCTGCAGATATGGATGGTCAAAATTATAAAGATGTTGACTATGCTAATAAAGTATTACTTGTTATTGGTAGTGAAGGTAATGGGGTAGGAAGATTGGTTAAGAAAAATTGTGATCAAATACTAGCTATACCTATGTCAGGACATGTTAATAGTTTAAATGCTTCAGTAGCAGCAGCTATATTAATCTATGGAATAGTAAATAAATAGAGGTAATAATGAAGTATAAAGATACTAATGATGGTCAATTAATAAATATGCTTCATGAAGCTTCTGAGGATGCTAAAGATGTTCTTTTTGAGAAATATAAATATATAATAGATATAGAAATGAAAAAGTATTCAAGAATGGCAAGGACTCTTGGTTATGATGTTAATGATTTGTATCAAGATGCTTTAGTTGGATTTTCGGATGCTTTAGTTAGTTATCGTGATGATAGACATGCTGCTTTACCTAGTTTTATAACTTTATGTGTAGACAGAAGATTACAGGTATCTATAAAAAAAGCGGGAAGATTAAAAAATAAACTTTTAAATGAATCTTTAAGTTTAGAACATGTTTATGAAAGTTATGCTTCTCCTTTAATGGATTTGTTGAGTGATAATAGTGAAAATGATCCATTAGAGAATATTTTAAAAGAAGAAAAAGTTAAAGAACTTGTTGATAGTATTACTGAATCTTTATCTGATGCGGAATATGAAGTTTATTCATTGATGATAAATGGTTTGAAGTATGATGAGATAGCAACTTTACTTAATAAGAATTTAAAGCAAGTAGATAATACTATTCAAAGAGTTAGAAATAAAATAAAGAAAATTTTAAATAATAGATAAAAGTTCGTAATTATGCGAACTTTTTTGCTTTTTTGCTTGTTTTTAAAGGAAGTTTATGGTATATTCTATTTGAAACACGTTAAGGTGTTTTTTTAAATACAAAAATTTAAGAGGTGGGCTTATGGCAAGAAAGAAAACAATTAAAGATGTTGAAGCTGAAGAAAAGGTAACTAAAACAAAAAAATCTAAAAAGGTTGAAGAAGTTGAAGTTGAGGAAACTGAAGAAGTAGAAGAAATCGAAGAAACTGAAGAAGTTGTTGAAGACGTTGAAGAAGAGGAAATCGAAGAAGTAGAAGAAGATACTGAAGATGAATTAGAAGACGACGAAGACGAAGATGACAACGATGAAGATGACGATGATGATGACTTCGAAGAAGATGATGATGACGAAGACGAAGATGACGACGATAAGAAAAAAGATAAAAAGGTAAAAAAAGATAAAAAAGAAAACAAAGAAAAAAAATCTAAGAAAAAAAATAAAAAAGAAGGATATTTTGCTAAAGTAGGAAGAGAACTTAAGAAGGTTGTTTGGCCTAGTGTTGGTTCTGTTGCTAAATATTCATTAGCAGTTATTGTGTTCTGTGTATTATTCTGTGTATTTTTTATAGGAATTGATGCATTAGCATCATTTGTAAAGGGGTTGTTTGCATAATGGAAAAACAATGGTATGTAGTAAATACTTATAGTGGTCATGAATCAAAAGTAAAAGAAAAGTTAGAACAAAGAACAGTTTCTATGGGAATGACTGATAATATTTTCCGTGTTATTATTCCTGAAACTACTGAAGTAGAAGTAAAAGATGGAGTTAAAAAAGAAAAAGTTAAAAAGATGTTTCCTGGTTATGTTTTAGTTGAAATGATTATGTCTGATGAAGCTTGGTATATTGTTCGTAATACTCCTGGTGTTACTGGATTTATCGGTTCTTCTGGACATAAAGCTAAACCAACACCTTTAATGCCTCAAGAAATAGATCGTATTTTAGCAACTATGGGAATGAGTAGAGTTAATATCGAAGCTGAAATGACAGTTGGTTCAAAAGTTACTATCGTAGATGGTCCATTCAAAGGAATGAATGGCGTTGTTGATAGCATCGATATGGAAAATAATAGATTAAATGTTTTAATCGATTTATTTGGACAAGAAACTCCTGTTGAAGTAGAATTATTCCAAGTTAATAAATTACAATAAAAAGAACGACTTTGTGTCGTTTTTTATTTTGAAAAAAAGTTGGTTAACTTCATATGTAAATGCACGTATAATATGAGTTGTAGTTTTTATATGTAAATGCTCGATATTATTGGTGTTTTTATAATTTTAAAGTAGTAAATGTTTAACTTATTGTTGCATTTATTACTTTTTTTATTTATATTAAAACACGACGAAAAGACGAGTTTTTTAACTTTTTTTAAA
>CAVAGO010000022.1:0-27497 GCA_963588075.1 bacterium
ATAAACCCTTATAGGGTTAATTAAAAACCACTAGTTGAACTAGTGGATTTTTATTTTTAGTATGAACTATCTTTTACAAAACAAGTAACAGCTTCTCTGTCTTTAGTTTCTTTATCTACATAATAGCAAGTACATAAGTTATCTCTACAGCTTTCACATTCACCTGCAGAAGCACATTTAGTAAGTCTTATTTTTTCACTATTTTGTGGACTAATAGAACCTGGATTATTAACTACTTTTTCTAAACCAGCAACTTTAGTAGCACCTTGCTTATTTAAGTTAGTATATGAACTAGGAATTATTATTGTAAATCCATCTTCACATTTAGTTTCATATAAATTAGTTAATTTTTCATTCAATACTTTAAACTCAGCAAGTTGTGCAATACAAGAATTTAAGTTTATATTATCACAATAGTATTTATTATCAAGATAAGTGTACCAACTACCAACTATGTCTAAACTATAATTTTGAATTTCTTTTCTTTTTTCATCTTCATTTTCATATTTTTCTAATAGTTCAATTATCGGATCTAATTCTGCAACATCTCCACTAACAAAGTATTTTGTTAAACTATCAGATACAGTTTCAGTGTAAGGAGTAGTTTTAAAGTCAATAAACTTCTTTCCTCCAAGTATAATTCCTACAAGTAATAATACAAATAATATTTTAGGTAATGCTTTTTTCATAAGTCCTCCTCATAAATTTTGTTTCTCGGATGATATTGATAATCATTCTTTATTTTTTCATTTACTAAATGAGCATATATCTGAGTAGTTGAAATATCTTCATGTCCTAGTAGTTCTTGAATTATCCTCAAATCAGCACCATTTTTTAATAAATGAGTAGCAAATGAATGTCTAAGAACATGGGGTGAAACATTTTTTTCTATTCCAGCTCTTTTACATTCCTTTTTTAATATTTTAAAAAATCCTTGTCTACTTATATTAGTCAGACTATTGGAAATAAATAAATAATCAGATACTTTATCTTTTAATATTATATTTCGATACTCAGTAACATAAATAGCCAGATATTTTAAAGCCAAATCAGTAACAGGAACAATTCTTTCTTTTTTTCCTTTACCCATAACTCTTATAAAACAATTATTTATATCTACATCAATTATTTTTAAATTACATAATTCTGTAATTCTAAGTCCTGTCGCATATAATAATTCCATCATCGCTTTATTACGATAATCATACGGAGTTATTAAATTAATATCCAACAATCTATCTACTTCGTCTTCAGTTAAATAAGTAGGTAACTTTTTAGCTATTTTAGGGCTTGCTAAATTATTACATGGATTATCTTTTATAACATTATCATTAACTAAGAATGTATAAAAAGAATTAATAACTGTAATATAATGTGAAATTGTTCTCGAGTTTTTATCTTGTATAGTAGCAATATATTTTTTTAAATCATCATAAGTATTATGAACTATATTACCTTTAAAATACATATCAAAGTCTTTTAAATCATTTAAATAACTCTTTATTGTATTATTAGATAGTTTTCTTTCAAATTCTAAATACTTTAAATATTTATCAATATATTCACTAGGAACATATTCTTCTTTCATATTACCACCCTACTATAGAAATTATATAAAATTTCTCTAAAAAAGTAAATCACTAAAAAAGACAATAATTAATATTGTCTTCTAACAACCACCAGCTCCAAGTGTTAATTCTTCGTATGAAGTAACTTTTTCTTCAACGATTTTTCCATCAGTTACAACTAATTTATATTCCTCTGCAATATCACAATCTACATCTATATAATAGATATAATTATTATGATAATCTAAAAAAGAATCATTTGCATATATTAAATATTTAGTATCTTCTGGTAATTCCCATTCTTCAATATCAAACGTATTATCTATATAAGTTCTCCCAGAAATATAATTTTCATTAACTGGAATACCTCCAAGACCAAAGCCAGGGTTAGTTGTATTAATTTGTTTTAAAACAGTTCCTTCTTTGTTAACAATAAAAGAAACAGTATAACTTACATCATAATAAACTGATCTGTTTTCTTCATCATCATAAGCACCATCGTTATTAAATAAATCAATAATTAGATATTTGTCAGAACTCTTTGTATCATCAAGTAGTAAAACATTATCTAATTCTGTATTATCTATCCCTAAAATAGCTTCATTTTCTGAATCATAAAGGTTAATTAATGTAGTATCTCCTATCATTTTACCATTAACAAAAACTTCACGACGTAAAAAATATTGTTCAAAAGTACCTTCATCATCAACTGCTACTGCTTTCATATCAATATAATAATAAGCAACAATTTCAAATTCATTATCTTCATCACCAATAGTAGCTGATAACTCTTTTTTAAAAGTATATTTTTCGTTTTTTGATGGTTTAACAGATTCTGTATCTTCACTATTTTCTACATTATCTCCATCATCAATCTTTTCGCTATCTTCATTTTTTTCGTTTTCAACATTGGCATACATTGTACCAAGTTTCCAACCACCAAATCCCATAACACCCATAAGCACAAGAATTAATAAAACAATCAACCATTGATTACTCTTTCTTTTTTTCACTCCATTACTAACATTCACACTATTATTAGTTCCAGTTTCATCCAATACTTCATTTGAAACATTACTTGGTTTAATGACATTACCATTCATTTACAACACCTCTTTACTATATAAATAGTACCACAAAAACTACTAACAGAAAACCTTAAAAAGAAAAGAATTTAAAATTTTACCATATTTTGTTATAATTAATTAAGGTGATCAATATGGAAGTACTTGCAGATAAATTAAGACCACAATGTATCGACGACATAATTGGTCAAAAACATCTTGTTGGTGAAGACAAGATAATAAGAAACCTAGTAGAAAATAATCACATAGTAAGCATGATATTATATGGCAAACCCGGCATAGGAAAAACTTCTATTGCCTGTGCAATAGCTAATCAAATAAATAAACCATATCGTATGTTAAATGCTACTATTAATAATAAACAAGATTTTGATATCGTAATTGAAGAAGCTAAGATGAATGGCGAAATGATTATCATAATGGATGAAATTCATCGTTTAAATAAAGATAAACAAGATTTACTATTACCATATATTGAAAATGGTTTAATAATATTGATCGGTATGACAACTTCAAATCCATATCATAAGATAAATCCAGCTATTAGAAGTCGTTGTCAAATATTTGAATTAAAAGAACTAACTATCGAAGATATAAAAGAAGGCCTAGATAAAGCCTCAAAATATTTAAAAGATATTGTTATTGACGAAGATGCCAAAAGTACAATAGCTCGTCTATCTTCCGGCGATTTAAGAAGCGCTATTAATCTTCTTGAAGTATCATACTACGCTACTAAAGATAAACATGTAACTCTAGAGGTTGTCGAAAAGATAAATGCTAAAGCAGTTTTCTTTTCAGATGCTAACGAAGATGGCCACTACGATGTTCTATCAGGACTTCAAAAATCAATAAGAGGTTCAGATGTTGATGCATCCCTTCATTATCTAGCTCGACTAATAGCTGAAGGAGATTTAGATAGTATCTACCGTAGATTAAGTGTTATCGCCTATGAAGATATCGGTCTAGCAAACCCAGGTATGGGGCCAAAAGTAATGGCTGCTATCCACGCCGCTGAACTAGTCGGATTACCAGAAGCAAGAATTCCTTTAGGAACATTAGTAACCGAAATGGCACTGAGTCCTAAAAGTAACAGTGCTCATATAGCATTAGATGCTGCCTTAGCAGATATTGAATCTGGAACAACAGGAAATCTTCCTGAACACATCAAGACCAATTCACCATTATATAAATACCCACACGACTATCCAAACGCTTGGGTTAATCAACAATATCTTCCAGATAATATCAAAAACAAAAAATACTATAAACCTAAAAATAATAAATACGAAATAAACTTAAATAAACTTCATCACGAAATGAAAGGTGGAAAATAATATGAAAATAGCATTAATAGGTACTGGAGTTTATGGACTAGCAATAGCTATGGCCATTAGTAAAAATCATAAAGACATAACAATGTGGACAGAATCTGATGAAAGATACGAAAAATATATTAAGGATGGTAAAGTATTAAAGGATATCATTCCTGAAATAGAAGCACCTAAAAATATAAAACTAACAATCTCTTACGAAAAAGCGGTTAAAGACGCTGATATAGTATTTATAACTTCAACAGCTGCTTTTGTTGGAAGTATTTGTAAAAACATAAATCCTTACATTACTAAAAAAACAGTAGTTTGTATTGCTTCTAAAGGTATCGAAAATACCTCATGTGCATTCTTAAGTGATATAGCTTATGAAAACTTAAAGACAAAACATATCGCTATCATCTCTGGACCATCATTTGCAATTGATATGGCATCAAATAATCCAGTTGGACTATCACTAGCATCTCATAGTAGAAAAGCTACTAAATTAATTAAAAACGCTTTAGAAAACGATACATTAAAACTAAGACAAACAAACGACTTAATAGGTGTTCAAATATGTGGTTCAGTTAAAAACATCATCGCTGTAGCAGCTGGTATGCTAGATGGAATGAACTACCCAGAATCAACTCAAAGCTTCCTAATTACTGAAGCATTAAATGATATTAAAAACTTAATCGGTGCTCTAGGAGGAAATCCTAAAACAATCACTTCATTCGCCGGCGTTGGTGACTTATTACTAACATGTACATCAACAAAAAGTAGAAACTATTCATTCGGTCGAATAATTGGTGAAGGAGCAACTAAAGAAGAAAAAGAAGAACATCTAAGTAAAAACACTGTTGAAGGTTACTATACATTAAAAAGCATTTATAAACTAATCAAAAACAAAAAAATCAAAATGCCTATAATAGATTTAATTTATAAAATAGTTATGAATGATGAAGATCCTAAATTACTTATTTCATTCTTAGTAAACAAAAAATAGATTACCAAAATCTATTTTTTTATTGCAAGAACAAAAGAAATTAATAAATTAATTTCGTCTCGAATTTCACAATTCGAGGTTTCTGCTTCACTGAAACGCCCGTTTCTCCACAGACCAATCTCCGACCGTCGCGACCGTACCTTTTATATTTATTATATCTATTAAATTAATTTGTTCTTATTACTTCTTTAAAATATATTTTTAAACCTCCTTACTAAGTAAGAATTATTATATGATACAAACTATTGTTTGTAAACGCTTTTTCTTAAAAATTATTAAAAATCGGAGAACTTTCCTATAAGATAAAAAACTACTCTTCAGTAGCTTCCTCTTCTTCCTCATGATCATCTTCATACAAATCTAAATAATCATTAATAGTTTCCTTAATTTTATTTGCTTCTTCTTCATCTTTAGCATTAGAAAGTAAAAAATCTAAATAAGTAGTCTTCTCACAAAAAGTAAGTTCAGGATTAGTAAGTGTACTATCTTTCATAACTTCAGAAACATTTTCTAATTCTTCATTCTCATTCATGTAAATCACTTCCATAACTAATTATATCATTAAAAACATAACTTGCGATACAAAAACCTGCAACATTTGGTACAAAACTTACAGAACCAGGTGTTCTAGACTGTATTTTTATTGGTAATTCTGTAGAACAAAGCACTGGTAACTTATATTTTATATTATTATCTCTTAACATTTTACGCATAACTTTAGCAACTGGATCATTTTGTGTTTTCCAAATATTCATTATTTCTAATTTAGTAGGATCAACTCTATTACCAGTTCCCATACTACTAATAATCTTTACATTATATTGTAATGCTTTCTTTATTAAAAGCAACTTAGTAGTCATCGTATCACAACAATCTATTATATAGTCAAACTTAGTATAATCGATTTCGTCAATATTAGCTTCATTTAAAAATATTTCATAAGAATCAACTAAAATATCAGGATTAATCAGTTTAGCTCTTAAAACGGCTTCATTTACTTTAGAATGACCTATATTATCTCTAGTACATAATAATTGTCTATTTAAATTAGATTCACTAAAAGTATCTCCATCAATAATAGTAATATTTTTAATACCCATTCTAACTAAAGCTTCTAAACAAGCTCCACCTACTCCACCAATACCAACTATTAAAACATTACTATTACAAAACTTATCTAACTTATCTTCACTAAATAATAATTTACTACGTTCCAACATAAAATCACCAAATAAAGTATAACATATTTTTAAACACAAAAAAACTCAAGGGATACCTACTTGTGATAAAAAACCTGCACTAAACAGGTGGGCATCACATGAACCGCTTTAGGATCCCTACACTCTAAGAGCAAGGTCTTCAACACCACGGACAATTAGATTCCCAATAAATCACTTACTCGGTTTTTATGAAAAGTAAGCACTTACCTTGAGTAATTAAAGTATAGCATAAAAAAATGAACAATACTAGGTATTATTCATTTAGTTTACACTTTTTATCCAACTGGTGGAATAAAATTAGGTTTAATAGTTCCAGGATTTGCAGGTTGTTGTGCTTGTCCAGGCATTGGAGCCATTAAATCAGGTTTAGCAGTAACTGCTTGTTGTGCTCCTTGTACATTTTGGACAGGTGCAACAGCTTGCGGATTAACTTGCAGAGCTTGTTGTTGAACATTAACTTGTGAAACAGCTTGTCCTCCACCATTCTGAGTATTATTACCATTTCCTGAAGCTATTGCTGTATTACCTTGAACTTTCCAACAATTATTAACATCACAAGAGTTAGAGTTCGGTGCTGGATTAGGCATTTCCATCTTTATAACCATCGGCAATTTAAACGCTCCACCAAATCCTACACAGTTACCTGGTTGTAAAATCTTTTGTTTCTCAATAACATCCGCCGAAATATTAGGAAGCATTGTTCTAATATACTCAATATCCTTAGGGTGTGTCATCTTAAATATCAAGAAATTACTACATTGCGCAATAACAGTTTCAGATATTTCAACTGGTCTTTGTGAAATTATATTAAGAAGTACTCCATACTTACGACCTTCTTTTGCAATACGGTCAAATATGTTATAACCAATTAAGAATACGTCAGCATCTTTTTGTACATATCTATGCGCTTCTTCCAAAAATAAATGGAAAGGAATTTGTGCTCTTTGTTTTCTAGTTTTGCAGAAATCAAAGAAAATTCTTGCAACTATCTTAACGATAATCTTCGCTTGAGTATCATCTATATCTTCTAAGTTTATATTAATAACTTGTGCTTTCTTATTACCTATTGCAACTAAAGAAGCAATATAAGTTTCATAAGAAATATAAGTATCACATTTATAAATATTAGCAATTTTACTATTTATTAAAGAATTTAATCTAACTTTAAGTAACATTGAGTCATCATATAATTGTTCATTACTTTGGAAACCTTCACTAATTAATGTAAACTCTAATGCAGCCGCATAATCTCTCATAGAATAGAATGCATTAATAGGTTCTTCTGTCATCTCTAATTCTTCATCTATATGTTTTAAAATATAATCTGTAATAAGTACTGATTCACCAAAATTACCATTACTATCTATTTCAAAACATTCTGATAATGTTCTTGTATAACCTAAACCTTGAATAACACTATCAAAGTTAAAATCGTTAGTATGACAAACTTCTAAAACTTTAAATATTTCATTCTTTTTATTAGCAGTAATTTGATTACTATAAAGTATTGCAATAAGAGCTTTAGCAATTAAGTGATCTTTATATCTATTAGCTACTTCATCATCTTTACTAAAGATTCTAGTTAGTTTTAAAGATCTTTCAAGTATTGGAATCTGACTATGTTTATCAGCTTGTAACATGATAGTCAAGTCATCTAAGTTTAATAAGTGAAAAGGAATTTTTAATTCAAAATCTGTTTCTTCTTGTACATTAGTAGTAATAAATTTATAACTATAATTAGGATTCAATTTACCCAAATCTCTAAAAGCTGTCTTATATTCACCATAAGCATCGAATATAAAGATATTAGCATTATAAGAAACTAATTTAGGATTACTAAATATATTTTGTACTACTCTAGCTACACCACATGATTTACCTGAACCAGTATTTCCAAATACTGCCATATGGTTAGCAAATAAGTTATTAATATCAGCACATACATCGTAATCTGTATATATTGAACTTCTACCAAGTTTAAAAGTAGTTTCATCATAAACACCAACTATAGCACTTAATTCTTGATCATTTATAGTTCTTATTTTACTAGATAAAACTGGTTTTCTAATAACACCTGATACATATCTACCATTCATAAATTCCCCAAGGAATCTAATTTTTATAATTTCATCTGTTACTTCTTCTACTTCACCTAAAATTGCTTGATTAGGAGCTTCAAATACTACGTGAACATTCATTAAGTCTCCCATTTCTTCTGCTTTAGCAATAGTAGTAACATGTGCTACGTTTCCTGAAATAAATTTAATATTACCAAACATAACCAACACCTCTTCTATTTTATACAATATTATCTTACCACAAAAAGAAAATAATTAAAATAAAAAAGAACCAGATTATTTCTAGTTCTTACTTTTTTACCACTCCACCATCAAAATAAGATTTTCTATTTAAACAATGCATTATCTTATCTCTATAAGCTTCATATAACTCAGGATTTTGTTTTCTTACTACATTTATCGCTCTATCAAAACGTAAATCTCCAATCCCAGTAACATTTAAGAAGTGTGTCTTACTAACACAATCGCTTTCTATAAATTCTCTCACTAACTTAGAGTGTCTTTGTAATATAATTTCATCCATATAACTACGATTAGTTATAACATTATTTTCTATCTCACTATTTAATCTATCATAAACTAATAAAACATCACTCCCCATATCAGGATACAACATCTTAACAGAAGTACACATATGCTTAAACTCACTATATTCAAAGTTCTCTTCTTGATAAGCAAGTAAACTTCCTCCTTCAGCCATTATCATTAGCATCTTCCCAATATGTAGTATTCCTTCTTTAGCATAATATTCTCTAGCTATACTATATAAATATTCATTCCAATCTTTAATAGTAATATACTTATATCCAATCATTCTTCTAATATGTTCTAAATACTCCTTATGAATAAACTTTCTACGTTTAAAATTTTCATATATTGCTTTCTTACAATCATCCAATATAAGTAAGAAAGTCTTCTTCTTAGTTTCATCACTATCTACAAAGATATTTCTACCAAAATAATTATTATCTTGGTTATAATACCATCTAATAACTTCATAAAAAGTATCTCTAAATTCTTCAGGAACATTTAAATATATATAGTAATTCAAAGTAACATCTATTGGTTTCTTTAAATTTTCTATAATCTCAAAGTATGACACAGTAATCATTCTTCTTAGATTATTCCTTTGTAAATGCCCATTACAAAAGTCACTCATTTTACTTTGCCATTCATAATTTATATCAGTTAATCCTCTAACTTTACCTAAATATTCTCCATACAAAGTAAAACTATCTACTTCATCTTCTTTTCTAGTTAGTATTGAATAAAGTATCTCTGCATCTAACTGACCTCTCTTATTATAATAGAAAGAACTAAAATCATTATCATAATTACTATTATAGTATCTTATAAACTCTCCTAAACTAAAACATAAATGATTCTTACTATAATTCTTATAAGCTACTAAAACATCTCTAACTAACTTATTATCTCCTAAGTATCTTTCATCAAGTAACAACATATTATCAAGTAATTTTTTTATAATAGAACTATCTATCTTCTTATCCTTTTCATATCCATCTATATAAGTATCCATATCTTCATAAGTAATACCTAGTATTCTAAAATCATCTTTAAAATACTCTATATCTAGTAAAGCCATCAAACTAATAGCTTTCTTCATTCTTAAATCTCTATCATTGCATTCAACTATCTCTTTATAACAAGTATCTAAATCATATAAAGTATCTCCTACATTTAAATCCCCATATAAAGAAATATCTCTGTCTTTAACTATTTCTACTAACTCATTAGAAAAAAGCTTAAAAACGCCTAAAACAATGTTAAAATCACTAGATTGTAACAAATAAAATATAATAATATTTCTTATATCAAAATTAATACAAGCTTCATCCATCTCATAATAAACATACCCATTATTACTTACAAACTCTAATAACTCAGTATCTCCCATTACATGATCCGAATAACAAATAAGTAAATCATTAATATCATCATTCGTAAAAGTATCTTTAAATAAAATATTTCTAAAAAGAACAACTTCTTCACTAATTCCAAACATTACATAAGGATCACTACTAGCTTTCTTTCTTAAAACATTAATCTTCTTCAAAATATAATCAATTAAAAAAGACTTTATTCCTTTCATATAGAATCCCCCTAAAGTCCAATTACTATATCACTTAAGTTAATTTAAGTAAATAAAAAAAGAATTAGATAAATCTAATTCTAAGCAAATTTCTTACCAACTTTTTTCTCACTACTTAATTCCATTAAAGTATCACAAGTTATTTCCCCATTTAATACTCTTAATAAAACCATTTTATATAATGCATAGTAATTATCAAACTCTTTTAATCTCATATATCTTAAAGCTATTTCTTTTTCTTCATGTGTAACTTCATGCATTACCCCATTAACTTTAAGAATATATTTTTCTGCAAATATATATTCATTAGTTACCATTCTATAACTTCTAACCGCCTTTTCAAATTGTCTAAATTGTCTAATGTTAGTATTATTTAATTTTTTAGAATTAACTACTAATTCAACAAATTTATCAAAAGGAATTTTAGTATATAAGGAATAATCTAAGAATGTAAATGGTCTAGTTACGCCATTTTCTTCTACACCATTTACAATAGCATTCAATATATAATCAACAGATTTCATTAATATTGCATATCTTTGTGATTTTAAAGCTTCGAATTTATTTGTAAAAGCTGAATATAATGGGAAGTTGTTTTTTTCAACAACGCTAAGTATTCTTTCAAATTGACCTTCTGTAATCTTTTCAGCAGCTAAAAAGGCTTCTTTAGTTTTATAGTTCTTTTCTATAAATTTAGTAATAATATCTTCACAATACTTAATATAATTTTCATTATCCAATAATTCTTTTGTTGCTTTAGCAAATGATTCTGCCTCTGCATATACAGTTCTTAAAGTTGTTATTTGTTCAACTAATTCAGGCATTTTAACACAAATAGCATCAAAGTATAAATATACCTCACTAGTAACGCCAAGTTCAATCGCCATCTTATATACGTCTTCACCTCTAGCTAAACAATCTAAAAGAATTTTAACACTACGTAAACCTTTATCAACATAATACTCAATTTCAAAAGATTTTACATAAGCATTCCAACTAGATTTAGCAATATATTTGGCCCCAATATGTTTAACTATTTCATCATAATTTCCAGAGTGAACTTTCTTTCTATTTTTAAAATTAGCAGCCATATCTTTCTTACTTTGTGCTAAAATTGCTTCAAAAGTATTTTTATTTTGTACTTCAGTACTATTTCTAACATTTCTTTCAAAATAATCTGGTTGATTATCACAATACCAATCAACAATTGATTCAAACTCATCAATATCTTTTTTATCAACATTTAGTACCATAAAATAACTTAAAGTATAATCAATAGGTTGTTTTAATCTCTCTAAAACATTAGCATACTTCTTTAACACACTTAAACGATGATTATATTTTTTTTCATAACGATCTTTATGATATTTAAATTCACTTTCACGTTCACATGCTTCACTATCAAAAGAACTATATTCAAATGCATACTCACCAGCAGACAAATAATTTATCATAGTATAATTAAAACCATAACTATTTATAAAAGAATAAAACAATTCTTCATTTAATAAAACTTTTTCAGAAATATTATAAAAGAAAGAACTAAAATCATCATTAAAAGTTTCGTTATAATAAGAAATAAACTCTTCTGCTGTAAAGGTTAAATGTTTTTGAGCATATTTTTTATACTCACCCCTTACTTTTTTAAATAATTTTTCATCACCTAAAATACGATTATTCATTCTTAATAAAGTAGAAAGGATAGGATTAAAATCTTTTCTAGATAAATAACCATTTTTTGAGTCAACATATCGGAAGAAATTCTCAACATCTGTAAAATTAATCCCTAATCTTTTTAAATCATCTAAGAAATAAAAACCATCAACTAAACCCATTAAAGCAATAACTTTTCTTTTTTTAAGTTCTATATCTTCTATTTTATTAATTTCTTCAACTAAAAGATACAAATCATATAAAGTATCACCAATTTTTAAATCAGCAATACGTTCTAAGCTTTCATTTCTTTTAAATCCCAGTTTTTCATAAGAAAAACATTGTAACGCTTTATAAGGTATATCACTATCTTTAAGACTTAATAAATAATATAATACAACAGTTTTAACACTAAAAGTATATCCGAACTGTTCAGCATCATACATTAAAAATTGTTTATTTAATACTAGTTGTAATATTTTTTCATTAGATAAGAAACGATCAGAATTACAAACTAATAAATCATTTATATCTTCAATAGTAAAGCTAGTTTTACTAATTATATTCATAAATGTATTATAATCTTCATTATCTTTTAAATCTTGCTCTCTTTTAGCATATTTACTTTTTTGAACAGCAATATCAGCACCTAAACTAATGCGTAATCTTTGTATAATATCATCAAATCTCATAATCAAAACCCCTTTATCATTGTGAGAATATTACCATAATCAGCTTTTTTTGTCCAATTTTGCTCTATATTTCACAAAAAAAGATTTAAATTACTTTAAACCTTTCTTTTTCTCTAAACTTTTTTTATATTTTAAATGTTTATTATAATGAAATTGATTTCGATATATAACACCAGATTCACTATCTTTAATAGCTCCAACATCATTAATATATTCTTCATCACTTTTAACTATTTTAGAAGGATCTAATACCCAAATAGTCGGTTCTTCTATATTAAAACCCCAGTTTTCAAAAGTCATATTAGCAAGTTGTTCTTCTAACGGAACATATTTCGGATTTTCTACTTCTTTACTACATCCACATATCATATGAATAGCATCCATACTAAATGTTGCATAATCAACTGGTACATCTTGCATAACAAATCTATCAGCTATTTTAATAAGTTCTTCTTGTGCTTTTCTACCTTTACCAGGAACTGAAATATTTATACATCCCTCGTGATATTGATAACAGACATATTCTCTTTTTATTTGTTCTAAAATACCTTTATTTTCAGGTGATAAACACTCTATTTCTAATTCTATCCAAGCATCACGGTCTAAATCATCACTACACATAAATGTATAAATGTTTTTATCCCATAATATCTCACAAGCTGGTACACATTCCTCAATTATCCATCTACGAGGATTTTCTTCTACCATTTCTTGAGTTACTCTAGGAGCTCCTTCATATACTTTATTACTAGCTAACTTTTTACCACTTATTACTGCAGCAGTATCCCTTAATTTAAAAGCTAATCTTTTATACAATAAAGAAACTTTTAATTTCGCTTTATCTATTATAGTAGCTTTTCTATCATTTAATAACATTTCATCTAAATTCATATCCAAATTCCCCTTAACACCTATAATTATACTACCAAAAGAAAAGAACAGGCAAATTTACCTGTTCATTCTATAATAATTATTTAGACTTACTTTAAATACAGAAATCACTAATTATGAAAAGTTAAAGTTCTATCTTCTTCTTCAAAACCACCTAATAATTTTTCTCTCATAATCTTAGGATAATTTACAAAAGCAACATCTAAATCTACATCACCATTATACCCTTTCAAAACACCTGTTCGAGAATATTGTCTTATACCAACAAATCCATCATAACACACATCAGGAACTTTAGGTGTGCTTCCTATACTGGTTGGATTAGTATTATCATACTTAGGAATCCATGTATCTAAATCTAGACTTTTAACAAAATCAATTAGTTCAGGATAAGTAGTAAGCGCATTATGTCCAATATAAATAGATACATAATAACCTGACTCTGATAACGTATTAATGGTTGTTTCTATCGCTTCAAGAGTATCAGGATCCTTTTTTAATATTCTTTCAATTACAGTTCCACCACCATCTATTGGTAACTCTATATCAAGACCAATTGGCATTTCTAGTTTTAATCCATATTCTTCTTTTAAACTATTCAAAGCATCTAATATTAGCTTTGTTTCTCTTTGTGCTTCTTCTTTATTGAAAAATGATGGCCAGTAATAAATACCCATAGGTTTATTATTATCATGACAAGCTTGAGCAAATTCTAAAAACTTTTTATCTAAACCCACAGAAGCCCCTCTATAAACAAAATAACCAGCACGTACCATAACAAAATCAATTTCAGGATTCAATTTTAAAACAGTGTCCAAATCCATTCCAGATTGACCAGCATTACTTACATCAATGCCTTTTACATAACCATATGTACTAAGTTTCTCTTCCCAATCTTTAACAACATCATCAACCACAATATTTTCAATTTCCTCAGATTCTGTTTCAGTCGGTTCAGTTACAATCGATTCTGTTTGTTCAGGTTCTGTTTCTCTTGGTTCAGTAACAACTGGTACTAATGATTTAAAATTAACACCATCTCTTGAAATCGAACCATTTAGTTTACTATTTTCATCCGGCTCATTTAAAACAATTGGAAGATAAAGAACATCTCCAACCATAATTAAAGATTCATTTTTAATTTGCGGATTATTATATAAAATTTCATCTATAGTAATTCCAAATTCTTTGGCTATATTAGTTAAATTATCTCCGGCACCAATTTTATAATAATATGCACCAAGTGCATCGCCTATAGTTTCAACAGTTGCATAAGTAGGTTCTTCTCCTTTAGTCTTCTTCCCACAACCACTTAACATATATGGCAGAGCAAAAAATTGAACAACCAAAGTAACATTTGCAATTTTCCTTAATAAAGATTCTCTTAAATCTCTACATATTTTTATTTCTTCAAACGTATTTCCACCTGTATTTAGTATCGCACCAGATACAGCAGAAACCGCTAATTTACAAGTTTCCATAAAATCCCCTTTTCTTTATTGCAAACTATTAAAACATACTTCATTTAAAAAAGCAAACTCAAAATAAAAATTTTCAAGCATAAAAAAAGAATTAAGTATTATCTTTTACTTAATTCTTCTGTAATTATCTCTTTAGTCATTACTGGATTAGCTTTACCACGTGTATTCTTCATAACTTGACCAACAAAGTAATCAAATAAATTTGTCTTACCTGCTTTATATTGTTCAATTTGAACAGAACTATTATCCATAATTTCACAAACTATACGAGTAAGTTCATCTTTATCACTAATTTGCGCATTCTCTTTACTAATAAAGTTCTTAGGTTCTTTTTTCTCTTCTAAAGCTTTAAAGAATACTTCTTTAGCTTGCTTACTAGATAAAGTTCCACTATTAATTCCATCAGTAATTTGGTTTAACATAGCTGGTGTAATATAGAAATCTAATATTGAAGAATCTTCTTTATTTAATTCACCTACTATATTAACAGTAACCCAGTTAGCTGCTTGTTTAGCATCAATACCTAACTTAACACATTCTTCATAGTAATCAGATACTGCTTTTTCCTTAACTAAAACACCAGCATCATATGCAGATAAACCATATTCATCTATATATTTTTTCTTTCTATCCATAGCAAGTTCAGGTATAGAAGCTCTTATCTCTTCTAACCATTCTTTACTAATTTTATATTTTGGAATATTAGGTTCAACAAAATATTTATAATCAATAGCATCAGCTTTACTTCTCATATGAATAGTAGTTTGACTTTCTTCATCCCATCTTCTAGTTTCTTGTTCAATAACTCCACCAGTTTCAAGTAACTCAGTTTGTCTTTCTATTTCATAATTGATAGCATCTCTAACACCACCAAATGAGTTAACATTCTTAATTTCTACCTTAGTACCCCAGTTTTCTGGATTGAATTCATCAAGAGATGCGTCCATTAATGATACGTTAACATCACATCTAATTTGACCTTTCTTAGTATCAGCTTCAGAAACACCAGCATATTGATAAACACTTCTCATATGTTCTAAGAATGCAACGGCTTCCTTAGCAGTATGAATATCTGGTTCAGTAACTAATTCCATTAAAGGAACACAAGCTCTGTTATAATCCAAATTACTAGTTGAATAGAAGTGATCAAGTGACGCCGTATCTTCTTCTAAATGGAAGTTATTTACTCTAACAGTCTTTATTTCATCTCCACATTCATACTTAACTTCTCCATAAATACCAGCAGGTATTGGTTTAGTTTCTTGTGTAATTTGAAATCCTTTAGGTAAATCAGGATAGTAATAATTCTTTCTTTCAAAATAGAAATATTCAGGTTGACTACAATTTAAAATCATACTAACCATTAAAGCTTTCTTAACGCCTTCTTTATTAACTACTGGTAAAACACCAGGAAATCCCATATCTACAGCACTAATATTTGAGTTAGGAGTTTCTTTATAAGAGTTTTCTGCTGCACTAAACATTTTACTATTAGTTTCACTCATTTCACAGTGCATCTCTAAACCTATTTTAGCTAAATACTTAGTCATTATTTAACCTCCTTAACTACTTGACCTTTATAATCCATAGCACTTTCAAGTGCATATGCAATATTTAAGACATTCTCATCATCATAACAATTTCCAGTTATATTAATACCAACTGGTAATTTAGATACAAATCCATTTGGAATAGTAATTGATGGGAATCCACCAAAGTTACCTACTTGTAAATGTTCATCTAAAGCCATAGTATTAATATCCATTTCTTTATCTAATTCATTTAACTTCTTAGCAGGTCCTACACCAACAGGACATAATACTGCATCATATGTTTTATATAAGTCTTTCCATGTATCTACAATCATTCTTCTTGCTCTTTGCGCATTCTTGAAATATCTTTCTTGATTTTCTTTCTGTAGCACATAAGAACCAATTATAAATCTTCTTTTAATTAATGGTGAGAAACCTTTAGTTCTATGATCTTTAATCATTTCTATGTAGTTATCTCCTTCTCCTCTAGGTCCAAAGATAATACCAGTTAAGTTACTCATATTACTAGTAGCTTCTGCACTATGTATAACTCTATATACACTATAAACAGCATTTAATAGCTTTCTATCTACTGATACTTCATCTACTTCCATACCAAGACTTCTCGCTACTTCAACAGTCTTTTTAAAGTTTTCTAGATGTTCTTTTAACTCATCATCAGCATTTGGATAATTCTCTATATCACAAATCTCTTTTACATAACATAACTTTTTACCTTTTACTTCTCCAGTACAAGCTCCAAGTAAATCCATCTTACTTGAATCCCAAGAAGTCATGTCATTAGGATCTAATCCTTTCATATTATCTACTACTATTGCAACATCTCTAACAGTTCTAGCTAAAGCCCCACAATGGTCTAAACTAGATGCAAAAGGAAATAATCCATATCTAGAAATCATTCCATAAGTAGGTTTATACCCAACAATACCACAATAAGCAGCTGGTTTACGAATAGAATCTCCTGTATCAGAACCTAATGCATAAGGATAAACACCTGCTGCAACAGCTGCAGCTGAACCAGATGAAGACCCAGCACAAATTCTATCTCTATCCCAAGGATTTAATTGAATACCAGTATGTCCAGTAGTACCAGTACCACCCATACCAAATTCATCCATCGCAGTCTTATTAACTTTAACAGCTCCTGCTTTATTTAAATTAGCAACAGCAGTCGCATCAAAGAAAGGTACATAATCCTTTAAAGTATTAGAACTACCAGTACTTAATATATCTTTAGTAGAATAGTTATCTTTAACTCCATAAGGAATACCAGATAGTAAATTATCAGTTACTTCACATCCTTTTGCATCATCTAAAATAGTTACAAAAGCATTACATTTATCTTGAATTTCATGACTACGTTCTAAAGATTCTTTAACTAATTCATCACTTGTTACTTCACCTTTAACTAACATTTCATGTAATTCTTCGATTGATTTATCCATGTATTTCATCTACTTCACCTCTATCCTACTACCTTAGGTACTACTATTTCCCTATCTTCTGTATCATCACTGTTACGTAATAAATCTTCAATTGGAACACTAGGTTGTGCAACATCTTCTCTTAACTCATATACAAAATCATCTAAGCAATGAGTCATAGGTTCTGCATCTTTAATTCCATCTATTTCATTTATAAGGTCAATATTTGCATCAATAGCATCAAATTCTGATAAAACCATTTCATTTTCTTCTGGACTAAGTCCAATAAGAAGTTTATCAGCTAAGTCATCAACTAATTCTTTAGTAAATATCTTACTCATCTTTTTTCACCTCAATTTTAATTCCTAATTCTTTAAGTTGTTCTCTAGTTAATTCACTAGGACTTCCCATCATTTGATCAGCACCACTAGCACTAGTTGGGAACGCTTGAACTTCTCTTAAGTTTGGTTCATCTTTAATAAGCATTAAGATTCTATCAATACCAGGAGCCATCCCACCATGTGGAGGACATCCATACTTAAATGCTGTAAAGATTGAACTAAATCTAGTTTCTACTTCTTCTCTTGTATAACCAACAACTTCAAATCCTTTAGCAAGAGATTCTAAATCGTGGTTTCTAATCGCTCCTGAAGCCATTTCATTACCATTACATACAAAGTCATATTGGTAAGCTAAAATGTCTCCAACGTCCTCATATTTAGTATAATCATCTATACCACCATGTGGCAAACTAAATGGGTTATGACAGAACTCATATTTTTTCTTTTCTTCATCCCATTCAAACATTGGAAAATCATTAATAATACATAACTCTATCTTGTCTTTATCAATTAAGTCTAACTTTCTACCTAATTCATCTCTAATTAAACCAGCAAACTTTTGCGCTTGTTTAACTCTCTTATTAGCAATAAAGAACATTACTGAGTTAGTCTTCATATCAAACTCTTTAATTAATGCATCTCTCTCAGTATCAGATAAGAACTTATCTATTGGTCCTTTAAATGTACCATCTTCCATCAAAGTTAAATATCCAATACCAGGCATTCCAATAAGGTTAGCATAATCTACTACTTCGTTAAACCATGAGTTAGATTTATCTCCAATATCATCAACTACTATAACTTTAATAGTACTCTTCTTAAATGGTCCAAATGTCGTATCTTTTAATACTACAGTAGCATCTTTAATAATAAGTGGGTTTCTTAAATCAGGTTTATCTGTTCCATACATATCCATTGCATCTCTATAAGCAATTCTTCTAAATGGTTTAGGAGAAACCTTCTTATCACTAAATTTACTAAATACATCATAGAATATATCTTCACCAACGCTCAATACTTCTTCTTCAGTAGCAAACGCCATCTCTAAATCTAATTGATAAAACTCTAATGTTCTATCCCTTCTAGCATCTTCATCTCTAAAACAAGGAGCAACTTGGAAATATTTTTCAACTCCACCAACCATCAATAATTCTTTATATATTTGAGGAGCTTGTGGTAAAGCATAGAACTTACCTTTAAAGTTTCTTGAAGGAACAACAAAATCTCTTGCTCCCTCAGGACTAGAAGCAGTTAATATTGGAGTTTGTACTTCCATAAAACCTAAATCATACATTTTATTTCTTAAAAAATGTAAAACATCACTTCTTAACTTAAAGTTTTCTTTAACTTTACTATTTCTCATATCTAAGTATCTATATTTTAATCTTAAATCTTCATTAGCTTCTTTACTAGTAACAACTTGGAAAGGAAGTTCATGTAATGAAGCTCCCAACACTTCTAAGTGTTCAACTAATAATTCAACTTCACCAGTTTTTAGATTATTATTAACTGTGTCCTCACTTCTTTTTCTAATAGTACCAGTTAATTTAACAACTGATTCTTTAGCAAGTCCCACAAATAATGAGTCATCATTTGATACTGCTTGCAACTTATCTGTATTATCTCTTAAATCTAAGAATAATACTCCGCCGTGGTCTCTGATATTTTCGACCCACCCGCTTACTGTAACGGTTTGACCTACAAAAGTAGCATCTATATCTGAACAATGATGTGTTCTAAAAATGTTTTGCTTCATATCATATCATCTTCCTTTCTTCGTATATTTTTTTCTTTTTATATTTTTTATTTTATTTTTATAATATTAATATTCGCAATTACCTGGTGTTCTTGGATAAGGTATAACATCTCTTATATTTTCAACACCAGTTAAATAAATAAGCAATCTTTCGAATCCCATTCCGAATCCTGAATGAACGCATCCTCCGTATTTTCTTAGGTTTAGATACCAATCCATACCTTCAGTTTCCATACCAAGTTCATTCATTCTATTTACTAATTTTTCATAATTTTCTTCTCTTTGTGAGCCACCCATTAATTCACCAGCACCAGGTACTTCTAAATCAACAGCAGCTACTGTTTTACCATCATCATTTTGTTTCATATAGAATGCTTTAATATCTTTAGGCCAATTTTTAATAAATACAGGTCCATTAAAGTATTCAGTAATATATTTTTCATGTTCTTTAGCAATATCTTCCCCATATTCTGGTTGGAATTCCCATTTAACATCAGCTTCTTTTAGTATTTTAATTACTTCTTCATGATCTATTCTTACAAAAGGACTATTTACTAATTTAGTTAATTTTTCTTTTAATCCTTTCTCTACAAATTGATCAAAGAAATCTATTTCCAAAGAAGCATTATCTAATACATATTGAACTACATATTTAAGCATATCTTCCATTACATCCATATCACCATTTAAGTCAGTGAATGCCATTTCTGGTTCTATCATCCAGAATTCATTAGCATGTGTTTTAGTATTAGAATTTTCTGCTCTAAATGTAGGTCCAAATGTATAAGTTTTCTTATAAGCTAAAGCAAAAGTTTCAGCTTCTAATTGACCACTAACAGTTAAGTTAGCCATTTTACCAAAGAAATCTTTAGAATAATCTGGTTTTCCATTAACTCTTTCTAAATCTAAAGTAGTTACTTGGAACATTTCACCAGCACCTTCACAGTCACTAGCTGTAATAAGTGGTGCATGGAAATATACATAATTTCTTTCTTGGAAATATTTATGTATTGCATAAGCAGCTACACTTCTTACTCTAAATACTGCTTGGAATAAGTTAGTTCTAGGTCTTAAGTAAGCTTGTTCTCTTAAGAACTCTCTAGTATGTCTCTTTGGTTGTATAGGATAATCAGCAGGACAATCGCCTAGTAATGTAACTTCTGTTGCTTTAAGTTCAACATCTTGATTACCAGAACTTTCTACTAATGTACCTTTAACTTCGATAGCACAACCTACTAACATTTTTTGAATATCTTCAAAATTATTTAAATTATTATCATAAACAATTTGTAAATGTTGTTGAGTTGTTCCATCACTAAAATCTATAAATCCAAATTCTTTTTGTTTACGATGGTTTCTTATCCATCCTTGTACTACTACTTCATCCCCAATCTGAGGATTATTAAATAAAACTTTTAAATCCATAAATATCTTCCTTATCTACAATTCATATCTAAATAATCATCTATTTCTGCTTCTTTTACCATAGTTGTTTCTTTAGTTTGATTATCTTTTACTTGTATCTCACCAGCTACTAGATCTTCACTATTTAGTATTACTAAGAATTTAGCGTTTAATCTATCAGCTTGTTTAAATTGCCCTTTTAATCCTCTTCCTGTATATTCAGTTTCAACTCTTAATCCTTGTAATCTCAAATCTTGAGTTAAAGCCATAGCATATTCTTTTTCAGTATTATTTACATAAAGAATAAATGCATCTAATTGATTATTTATAGGTAACTCTATTTCTTCTTTATCTAAAGCCATTACAAGTCTACCTAAGCCACAAGCAAACCCAATACCAGGAGTTTCTGGCCCACCTAAATTACTAACTAATGTGTCATATCTTCCTCCACCAGCTAATACATTATTAGAACCAAAATCTTTTACAGTAGCTTCTATTTCAAATACTGTATGACAATAATAATCAAGTCCTCTAACTATCTTAGGATCTACTTCATAATCTATATCAAGTACATCTAAGTAATTTTGTACATCCATAAATCTATTCTTAGATTCTTCATTTAAGTAATCTAACATTACTGGAGCATTCTTAATTATTTCATTTTCAGCATCAAATTTACAATCTAGAATACGTAAAGGATTCTTTTTTAATCTTTCATTACAATCAGGACATAACTCACTAATATGTGGTTCAAAATACTCAACTAAAGCCTTTCTATAATTATCTCTAGATTCAGTATCTCCTAAACTATTAACTTTTACTTTAATACCTTTAAGTCCTAATAATTTAAAGATGTTTACTGCTACTGAAATAACTTCAGCATCCATAGCAGGATCACTACTACCTAACACTTCTACACCAAATTGTGTTAGTTCTCTATCTCTACCAGATTGTGGTCTTTCATAACGATACATTGTTCCATTATAGTATAACTTAACTGGTTGAGTAGCATCTCCATACATTTTATTTTCAATATAACTTCTTACTACTCCAGCAGTTCCTTCTGGTCTTAAAGTCATATTTCTTTCTCCACGATCTATAAAATCGTAAGTTTCTTTAGATACGATATCAGTTGTATCTCCAACACCTCTATGAAATAACTCAGTATTTTCAAATATCGGTGTTCTAATTAAACCATAATTGTATCTATCCATTACTTCATCAACTACACGACTTACATATTGCCATTTTTTCATTTGTTCACCATATAAGTCATAAGTTCCTTTTGGTTTTGTTATCATATTATCCCTCCTTAAATTAAAAAAGGTACCTAAATATTGTAAGGACGAAATTGCTTCCGCGGTGCCACCTTACTTTACTTAGGTACTCTCAAATTCTTATTTTATCGCTATTAATGCGTTCTTACTATTAGAAAGTTGTTATTCATATATCATCCAATAAGGCATTCTCACCAACTAGCCCTCTCTTGTATTTTCATAATATATTACTCGTCTTTCAATAAGAAAAGTCTAAAAGTATTTTACTATCAAAATAATATTTAGTCAATATTTACTAAGGAACTAAAATTTTCTTTTTTACTTGTTCTTCTTCCATAACAGTTCCAAAATTAGTTGTATCTTCTAAATAAATTCTTTTATTATTAACATAAACATATGTCTCAAATTCAAAGTCATCATTTATATCATAATCATAATCTAATAGTTCGTATCCATCTGGAGTAAGTAATTGTTTACTACCATTATCTCCTATTCCAAAATGCATATTTCTATCTATTCTAACTAGTACATGTGTATATGGTTCATATTCCCCAATACCTTCTTGTACTTCTTTTACATCTTCAAATGGTTCACCAAAGGTATCCTTATCTTTAGCTACAACCGGAACTATATTTTCATATGTAATAGTTTCGTATTCTGAATAATCACTCTTATCATAGTCATAATCAACTATTTTATATCCTTTAGGAGCTACTATTTGTTTCATTTCATCTTTACCCCACCAAGGATTAGCTTGTTTAATAATTTGTACTATTTTATGTTCACCAACTGCATAAACACCATCAACATGATTATTTAAACTAATATCATCTACTGGACTTCCAAATTCATCAATACTTGTATACGTAACAGGTACACTATTAGTATATGTAATATTCTCATATTCAAAAGAAGTAGTTTTATCGTAATCATAATCTAATACTGTATATCCAAGAGGTGCTTCTAATGCAAATGTAATATCTTCCTGTCCAAATAACGCAAACTTTTTATCTATCTTTGCAATTACATGTTCACCAGGTAACACAACATCACTATCTTGATTAACTCCAGTCGGAACCCCAACTTCATTATTATCTTCTACATATACTTCTTGATCATTTTGATAAACGAAATCATAAAATTCAAAACCACTCCATCTATCATAATCAAAATCAATTATTTTATATCCCTCTGGACTTTCTAAACCAATTTGTTTACTAGAACTAATTGGTACTACTTTTCTTTGTACATCAAGTACCATATGAGCTCCAGTTTCATAATTTGCTTTGCTAGCACCTTCTAACATATCAGGTACTTTAGTTTTATTTGCTGAAGAGCATCCGGCTACTAAAATACCAGTTAATAATAAAGCACTACCACCTAATTTCAACCAATCAAGAACATCATCACTAATCATCTTCTAAACCCTCCATAGTAAGTACAATTATATCATAAAATAATCAAACTATTTTAAATGTTTTCCATTATTAAGAACATATTCCCTTAATTGTTCAAAAAACAAAGTATTCTGACCAAATCTTTTTAAAATAGCAATTCTTTTATCTATTTCTTCAATAGTTATATCATTAATTTTATAAAAATCTTCTGCAATCATTGCTCCTTTAAAAGCTGTATCTAAAAATTGATTACCAAATCTTCTTTTTGCGTCTTCATCTAAAAGACCATAATAACGAGGATTAATTGCAAAATCTTCATAAACACCATCTTTAGTATTAGTACCAATTACTGCTCCAACAATAAACTCTCTAGGAATATAACCTGTACTTCTAATAAACATATTAATTAAAAAATCATCATAATCTTTATTATATTTATCATCTAAATAAGTTCCACTATTAGGTAATGTTCCCATATAAAGTTCTTCCCCTAAGGAATTCTTTATAGTTTTAGGAATAGCTAAAAGCAATGTAACATATTTACCATCATTACTATATACATAACTTAACGCTTCTCTTAAATTATTTTCATTACCAACAATATTACAATTAAAATAAAGATTTGAATTACGATTAGTATTTAATCCGTTACTTCCTAATATCGCCATAACTGTATCACATATATCAGCTCCATTAAGACTAATCCCATGTACAGCTAAAGTAGAATCTCTATCTATTAAACTTTTAATTTCTTTTACCTTATTTTCATTATCTACTAAAAACATCAAAACCACCCCTAAAAAGATAATCAAATATTAGCATAATCTTTAAATATAAGCAAAATTACCACTAAAAAAGACAAGATAAAATCTTGTCTAATTATTCATTAAAGTCCCATCTATTAGTATTTACAGTTTTAGTATCATAATCATATTTTAATTCTCTACCTTTGTAAATTCTCAGTAATAAGACTCCTTTATTTTCAGAATATATTTGGAAAGCTGGATGAGTAAATTCATCATAATGCATTTTTGAGAAATAAAGTTTTATTTTATATCTCTCAGCTTTACCATAATCCATAAAATGTAACGTATTATCTTCGCTAGTTAAATACATTACAAAACTATCTCTTTCAACTATTTGTGTAACTTTATCAATATTCAAGAATTCATTACCATCTATTCTAAAGATTCTAAAGTCTACGAATGTTTCATCCCCAATAGTTCTATCTCTACCAGTTTTAAAGTAGTAAGTATGATTATTATTCTTCCATACATCATATATTGGATCTACACTCTCAGCAGATACAGTTGATTTCTTATATAAATCATAAACATACCAAATACTATCTTTGCAAAGTATATAGTAATCAGTATCTTCATCGTAAGAGATTGAATCATATACATAATCTAATTCAACTGTAATATCACCATCAGCATCTATTTTTATAAGACCCCATTTACCAGTATCCATACTTTTTACTATATAGCGATCATTTTCGCCATAACCAATATCATAATCTTCATCTAATGTACTCATTTTAACATCAGCAAACTTTGCAATTATTTCTGGATTATGTTCTTCATCATCTAAGAATCTATATAAATAAACTATTCTTGAATAATTTAAATCACCATATTCATTTTCTTGTTCAAGTGAATCGTCTACAAATGCAAATGTATCATGAATCATACCAAGTGTATAATGATCATGTGCTGTAATAGCATCTTTATTAGTAGTATTGTATGAATCATAACCACCAAACGCTTTATCACAACCCATTACTGTATTAATACATTTATAAGTACCAAGTAATTCACCTTTTCTACTATAGTAATATAATAATCCTTTATATTTATCATATCTTCTAATATTTTCAGGTACTTCGTAATCAGTATCTACAACAGGCAAATCAGGTAATGCCTCTGGATTTTCTAAACCTATCCAAAAAGGAACAAATTCTTCCCTTGTAATAGAAATTCTATTATAAGTACGATATACATATCCAAAAGATATATATTCATTAACCACTCCATCATCATATTTTCTTTCAATATGAAGTGCTAATATTGGATTTTTACCATCCGTATACCTTAGATAATTAACTATAAATAATATTCCCCATAAAATCATAACAAGTAATACTACTAATTCTATTTTTTTCTTAGTAGTCATTTTTTTTGGCGCTTGATACATCGCCCATCACCTCTACTTTTTATATTCTATCATATTTTAAGGTATTTAAAAATAAGAAATAACTTAATATTATTAAAATTAATTAGAAAAAGGATAAAACATTTTATCCTTCACTAACTATTGAACTACTCTCTAAATAATAAGATTCACCATTCTTAACAAAGACATGTTCATATAATACACCATCTTCTATAATAGTTTTATCTGATAAAGAAGGTTTATCTTTTCCTGCATAGTCATTACAATATTCTTCTCCAAAGTAATTAGTACATCTATCAGTCTTTTTAACATCTATTTGTAAATAGTATTCTCTAATAGTTACTACATCATTGTTCTTACTTGCACTATCAAATACTGAATATCCAAACACTGTATTAGTATATTTACTAACCATACAATAATATTTTTCACCACTATTTTTACATTCATATCCATGATAATTAAAATCATCAAATACTATTTCATTTTCAGTATTAAAATATTTTTTTTGATATTTCATAAATACATCATTATCAATTACTCTTATTTTACAATCACTACTACTAGTAAATTTTATTGTACTAGTAACTTGGCATATTATTTTTTCATGTTCAACTTTTTTTATTTTGTAATCGTCTTCCGTAATATTATCAATAACTAAATGTATTAGTTCATCACTTGTTAAGTCTGCACTAACAAGTTTAGCTTTTCTTAAATCCGTACTGTCTTTAACTCTTTCATAAAGAATTTGAACTGTTGGATCTTTTTCATCTAATTTAGTCGTTGTTAGAAGTTCAATACCATATTTAGCATTTCCTACTATAAAGAAAACAAAACACATAATAAATAATACAACTATAACAACTATTCCAGTTTTAATTACATCTCTCACAAGTAACCCACCTTATTTTATTTCAGTATCAATAATTATTGTTGTTGGACCATCATTAAGTATTTCTACTTTCATATCTGCTCCAAAAATACCACCTTTTGTTGGAACTATTTCATTTAATAGTTCATTGAATTTTTCATACATTGGTTTTGCTTTATCGCCACCTAATGCTCTTATATAT
>CAVAGO010000023.1:0-3832 GCA_963588075.1 bacterium
ATATAATAGAAAGTCCATCTAGAGTAAAAAGTCCATGTCCATATTTTGAACTTTGTGGTGGATGTGAATTACTAAATTTATCATATGAAGATACTTGTAAATATAAAAAAGAAAAACTAGAAGGAATCCTTTCTAAATATGCCAACATTAAAACTGATATTGAAATTATAAAAACTAATAATACTCTTAACTATCGTAATAAAATAACTTTAAAAGTAGAAAATGGAAAATATGGTTATTACGAAAGTAAGTCTCATAAACTAATTGAAATAAAAGAATGTCTTCTAGCAGAAAAAGCAATTAATAATTTTCTAATCGATATTCATAAATTAAATATAAAAAATGGTGAAGTAATAATTCGTTCTAACTATAATAGTGAACTTCTTATTTGGATAAAAACTAAAGATAAAATAAATCCTGACATTTCTTATTTAAAATCTCTTCATAAAATAGCAGGTATTATCTTAAATGACAAAGCTATCGATGGCGATCCTTCATTTATAGAAATTATTAATCATCAACTATTCACAGTATCATACGATTCTTTTTTCCAAGTAAATCGAGATATTTGTTCAAAACTATTTAACTTAGTAAATAAACATATCGAAGAAAATGAAACAATTTTAGACTTGTATTGTGGAGTAGGAACACTTGGCATTAATGCTACTTCTAAAGCTAAGAAAGCATTTGGTATAGAAATTGTTAAAAACGCAGTTTTAAATGCTATCACTAATTCTAAGATAAACAAAAGAGATAATATATATTATATGTTAGGTGATGTATCAGTATGTCTTCCTAAAATAAAAGACAAAATAGATACTATCATAGTCGATCCACCTCGTGCTGGATTAGACAAAGTAACTAAAGATACTATCATAAGCTTTAAACCTCACAAGATAATCTATGTATCATGCGATCCAATGACTTTAGCAAGAGACTTAAAAGAACTATCTTCATACTACAACATAATTGAAGTAAAGGGGATGGACATGTTTGCCTTCAGTCATCATATCGAGACATTCTGCGTTCTTGAAAAAAGATAAATTATCAAAAGAAATACTAAATAGTAGATTAAAAAAACTTTATATTTACTTCTACAAGTGTTAAACTAAGGACATAGAGTCGAAAAAATAAGACAACTATGTAGAAGACAAAACAATAAAAAAACACCTTCTAAAGTGTTTTTTTCATTAATTAAAAATAGTAACTTATATACAAGTAACATAAAAAAGGAAGTAGGATTAAAGATGAATGAATCAACATTGCAAAAAGCAAGACTAGAATATGTTCCAAAATTACCACAAACACTAAGGAATGATATTTCTAAAATAACAGTATTAGAAGGTAATGAAACAAAAAGTGTTTCTGATTGCCCAAAAATAAAAAAACTTTTTCCAAATACATACGGAAAAAAAGAAATAACTTTTAAAAAAGGCAAAAATACTGCTACATCAAAAAAACAAATAGTAGGAGTAATCCTATCAGGAGGTCAAGCACCTGGAGGTCATAATGTAATCTGTGGACTATATGATGCATTAAAAGGAGCAAATCCAGAAAATGAATTATATGGTTTTAAAGGTGGGCCAAAAGGACTTCTAAATGATAACTATATGATTTTTGATGATGAATACATTAATCAATTTAGAAATACTGGTGGATTTGATATTCTTGGTTCTGACAGAACAAAACTAGAGACAGAAGAACAATTCAAAATAATTACTGAAGTATGTAACAAACATAATATAAATGCACTAGTTATTATAGGTGGCGACGACTCAAATACTAATGCTGCTCTATTAGCAGAATACTTCGCTGCAAATAATACAGGAATCCAAGTAATAGGATGCCCTAAAACTATTGATGGTGATTTAAAGAATGAAGATATCGAATGTTCATTTGGATTTGATACAGCTACTAAAACATATAGTGAACTTATAGGTAACATAGGTAGAGACGCCAATTCTGCAAAAAAATATTGGCATTTCATCAGAGTTATGGGCCGTTCTGCTTCACACATAGCACTTGAATGTGCTCTTCAAACTCATCCAAATATCTGTCTTATTTCAGAAGAAATAGCAGAGAAAAAAATGTCACTTTCTCAAATTGCTGATTATATTAGCAACTCTGTAGAAACAAGAGCAGAGAAGAATATGAACTTTGGTATAGTAATAATTCCAGAAGGAGTTATCGAATTTGTTCCAGAATTTTCAACCCTAATTGCTGAAATAAATGAATTACTAGCTGGTAATAAAAATGATAAATTCAACAAACTATCTTCTTATGATAAAAAATATGAATTTATAATCAAAGGATTAACAAAAGAATCTGCCGAAGTATTCAAGGTCTTACCTATGGATATTCAACAACAACTATTATTCGAAAGAGATCCACACGGCAATGTTCAAGTAGCATTAATCGAAACAGAAAAATTATTCTCCGCAATGGTTGCAGAAAAACTAGCAATAAAAAAAGAAAATGGAACATACAAAGGAAAATTTTCTCCAGTTCACCATTACTTTGGATATGAAGGAAGAAGTGCCTTCCCATCAAATTTTGATGCTGACTATTGTTATTCATTAGGTTACAATGCATTCATATTAATTCAATATGGATATAACGGATATCTATCAAAAATATCTAATCTTTCTGAGCCAGCAAGCGACTGGATAGCAGGTGGAATGCCAATAACAAAAATGATGAACATCGAAAGAAGACATGGTGAAGATAAACCAGTTATCAAAAAAGCTCTTGTTGATCTTAAAGGAAAACCATTTAAATTGTTTAAACAAAATAGAGAAAAATGGGCTATTGAAACTTCTTATCTATATCCAGGAGCTATTCAATACTATGGACCATCTGAAGTATGTGATAACACAACAATAACACTGGCTTTAGAAAGTGATAACAAAAAAAATCTTTAATATATTTTTAGAAAAAACAAAATATAATTATAAAGAAAAACTGACTTTGAGGTCAGTTTTTTTGAATTCTACTATCAGTGGATTTACTCTTGGTGTATGTATGATATGATTAACACAAGGAAGGAGGCTGTAAATGGATCAAGAAAAAATCGGCCGATTTATATATAACTGTAGAAAAGAAAAAGGATTAACTCAAAGCGATTTAGCATCGTTGCTAAATGTTTCTAATAAAGCTGTCTCTAAATGGGAAAATGGTTACAGTCTACCAGATTATTCATTATTAATACCATTATGTGAAATATTTGAGTGTAGTGTAAATGACTTATTAGGAGGAGAAAAAAGCAACAACTTAAACGAAGTTAATACAATCAATGCAATAAAGCATTATAGAGGAGAAGGAATAAATAAATGGAAAAAAATATTTTTAAGTTTTTTTATAACAATAATTATATTATTACTCATAGTTTATTTAATGACAAATTTTGGAAAAAACAAAATATATGCAATTAAAAGTGATTCACAAGAATTTATAGTTCAAGGATATGTAATATCAAACCAAAAGCAAAATATCTTTACATTAAGTCGTTTGGAATACATAGTTGATTATAATGTATTTTGTATAAATGGTGATTATGATTGCGAAGATATAAAAATAAGGAATTTAAATGTTTATTTATTTGATGGGGTTGATAAGGTGAGTGAATTTGAAGTTGAAAAGAACAATAAAGACTTAACAACTTTATCCACTTTGTTAAAAGACGTTACATTAGATATTAACAACGAAGAAAATTTCTTTAATATTAATGATAACAATTTAAGATTAATAATTAGCTATGAAAATGAGAAATATCAAAATATAAATATAGAATTAAAATTAAATTTAGAAAAAATATATGAAAACAACAGATTTT
>CAVAGO010000023.1:3842-16598 GCA_963588075.1 bacterium
ATTAACTGGGAGGAAGTTATGAAAAATATTAAAAGAATAATAAAATATATTGTTATTTTAGTAGTAATTTTTATTTTATCTTATTATATAGGCAAAGAATTTGGTAATGAAAAAAATACCGAAATCAGTATTGCAACAGAAAATATAAAAGATTCGATAAAGTATAAGTTGGATTTAGGATGGCATAAATATACTGATTGGGAAAAGAAAGAAATTTATGAAATATCTATTGAATGTGATAAAAAGGATTTATTTATTGCCAAAGCCACATTCGAAGATTATGGTGATATTTATTTTGAATTTTTGAAAAAGGATGATTTTTATATGATTGGAGGATTCGGCGATGAAGAATATTGGCAAAACTATTGTGAAAAGTAAATTTATTATATTAAGTATTTTTGTAGCTTTATCCGCATTGCTTTTAGGAATGAATACACATGACAAAAAAGATATATCTGAAATAGCCAAAAAAGCCATTGAATCAGTTATATTATATAAGAGAAAAGAACTAGATTTAGCATATCCTGATTTTAATGAGAAAGTTAACAGCATTGAATTAGTTTGTAAAAATGGTCAAAGATATTTATTTTCAGTAGATTATAATTTTCAAAATTCAGAAAAGTATGCCGTAGAATTTTTATATGATGAAGAAACTGAATATTTGTATATTAATAGTTTCGAACGATACAATAGTCGCTTCTCTGATACATGCATAAATTTATATGAGTAAATACTAAATGTGAATATAAAAAATTCAAAACGATTTTTTGAAAACTATAAAAAATATATACTAAAGACTGGTAAAAATATCAGTCTTTTTTGTATCTAATAAAAAATGTAGAAATAGTATTGTTACTAAGAAAATATGATATAATTTTATTAAGAGAATGAGGTGCACTTATATGAAAAAAAATAAAGGATTAATAATCGTAATTTTATATTTCGTAATACTTATAACAGCAAATATTTACTGCCGCACCGAATATGACAATTTAAATAATGAAAATCAAGCATTGATAATAACTTCAAAATTTAATCCAAGCAATTTAATAAATAATGCTGAAGGAATTGTAAGTCAAAAACGTGCTTTAACCTTTTATCCAGGAGAAGACAATGACATAATATATTCTCCGAAAGTAATTATAAATTCAGATGGTTCTCAATCATATGAAAATGTCGACAAAACTAAATTACTATGGCAAGACCTTTTAGCAGATAATAATATAATCTATACACATTCAGCATCAGATTGTAATACATCCCTAAATAAGGACGAAATTATTCTTCAATTACATTGGGTAGATGAATCTTCATCTAAAATTACAAATGTCATAAATAAAGAAATAGTTTTTAAACATAATGAGACATTAATACATTTAAAAGTAAAAGAAATAAAAGAAGCAGATATTTATAATCACATTTGTATTGCTGATGAACTTTATAATGAATTACTTGAAACAGAAGAAAACTATGTTTATGCATTGAGATTTGATAAATATAAAAACTTTCAAAATACTGAAGAAAACTTGCGTAATAGTACTGACGAAGAAACATTGCACATAAGTGTTCCATCCAAATCACAAGACACATCAAATAAAAAAGGTATCCTAGGAGATATAATTGATGCTCTATCAATACTTAATATAATTTCAATTGTAATTCTTGCAATCATAATAGTAACTATAATAGTTGATATATTTAATAAAAAACTTAATAAAACCGAATAAAAGAACGGAAGATGTAAATGACAAAAATCATAAAACTAAATAATTTAAAAAAAGAATACACAACACCTAATGAAAAGTTAGAAGTACTTAAGGGAATAAATTATTCTTTTGAAACAGGTAAACTATATGCCATAAAAGGTCATAGTGGAAGTGGTAAAACAACACTAATAAAAATCCTTGGACTAATGGATGAACTAACGTCTGGAGAATATCTACTATATGACAAACCAACAAACAATTTATCAGATAATGAATCATCCTATTATCGAATGAAACATATCGGTTTTATCTTTCAAGAGTATAATTTAAATCCTTACCTAAAAGCTTATGAAAATGTTATTGTTCCAATGGTAATAAATAAAGAAATACCAACTCAAGAACGTCAAGAAAAAGCCGAAAAACTATTAGAAAAAGTAGGCCTTCTAGAACGTAAAGAACATTTTCCAAAAGAACTATCAGGAGGAGAACAACAACGAATAGCAATAGCTCGTTCTCTAGCAAATAATCCTGAATTAATTATTGCTGATGAACCAAGTGGAAATCTTGATAAAAAGAATGAAGAAATAATTTTTAAACTATTAAAAGAAATGGCCGAAGATGGCAAATGTGTTATTGTTGTAAGTCATAGTGATGAAATAAGTTCATATGCTGATATTAATCTATTATTAGAAGATGGTTTATTAAGTGAGGTAAAAAAATGATTGTTGATTTCCTAAAAAACGCCTTACGCAATATCAAACGAAATAAGAAAAATAAACTATTAATTCTTATCTTCATCTTTTTATTTTTTCTATTATTCATCGATGTAATTATTATAAAAAACTTCTATGAGTACTATGATTATTCTATTAACAAAAATATTGGTTTTAGAACATTGTACGTTTATAATCCTAGTACAACATCAGAAGAAGCATTAAAAGAAATAAATAAAGTAGAGCATGTTAGTGAAGTTTATATTTCTAACTATGGTCAAGTAGCAGTTAGTTCTAATATAAATGATAACGGATTAGATGGATGGATTGGTTTAAAATATGGTTCAATAAATACTGCACTTTCTTCTATAAGTGGTAAAAATATCTCTGACCTTCAACCAGGTGAAATAATCTGTCCTTATGAATTCTATCCCTGGTCAGATTATAGTTCAATACTTGATATTGATGAATCAAAATTTCTAAGTGAAAAAGATATTCTAAACAAAATAATAACAATAAGTTATAAATCTAGAACATCAGAAATCATAGATAATCAAGTAGTCGAAAAAGATGAAGTACATACTAAAAAAATGAAAATAGTAGGTCTATATGATGAAACTATTTTCAGAAATGGTATCAACGTTTGTTATGCAACATTAGATGATATAAAAGAAATTCAAAATGCCTACAATCCTTTCTTAGCAACTCAAGAATTTGCATCTTTAAATGTTGTAGTAGATGAAGAATCAAATATTAAAGAAGTTCGTAAAAATATACAAAACCTAGGCGGTTACCAAGTTGAAAAAGAAACAGTAGCTCACATAGATAAAACATTTACAAGTATCTTATTTTCTCTAACCATCATCTTCGCCATAATCGTAATAGGTTCAATCTTATTTATTCTAAAAAACTATATTAATAAAAAAATAAAAAGTGAATCAAATTATTTAGGTATTCTAAGAGCATCTGGTTATACCAAAAAACAAGTAATAACTCAAGAAATCATTGAAAACACACTTGTTCTATTAATCAGCTTTATCGTAAGTGCAACTATCTTTACTATAATCTTTGCTATCTTAGAAGATAAAATATTCAAATATTTTAAATATATTGGTTTCACTATAAGTAATAACATAATCTTAATATTTATAATTTTTATTGTAGTTTTATTTATATCAGAAATATTAAATTATTACTTAGTAAATAAAAAAATAAATAATTCCATAAGTACTATTTTAAAGGAGGAATAATATGATCCTGCTAAAAGGTTTCTTTAGAAAGAAAAAAACAATCATCTATCTTCGTATCTTTAGTATTATCATCACAATATTATTCCTACTTAATGGAATAAACAATTATATTAATAAAGAACTAGATAGAGTAAAATATGAAAGTTCATCTCTTATAATGTTTTCTTTAAATAACCATGAAGATTTATTAAAAGAAGAGAGTAGAGTAGTTTCATATAATCGTATCTTGCCTTTATCTAAAGGAACAGACAATGACATAATATATACTCCTCAGTTAGTAGAATACGAAGATGGAAGTATTGGTTACGAATCAATAGATTATTCTAAAATAGATTGGCAAAGACTTATCTACCAAGATGACTATCCATATATCTTAACTTTCTCTGCATCGTATTGTAATACTACATTATCATATTCAGAGGTAATACTTGCTTTAGAAGAAGATAATGACTACCGAGCAGAGTATAAAGATAACTATCTAAATAATAGTATTTCATTTCAACACAATGACAAAAAGTTAAACTTAAATATCAAGAATATCATTGAACCAAGAAATTTCAAATACATCTGTATTTCCGATAATTTATATAACGAACTACTTAAAGATGAAGACAAATATATTTATTTAATAAATACTAAAGATTATACAACCTTAGAAGAATTAAAAAATGAATGGCAAGACTTAGAAGAAAATGACTTCTATAGTATCGAAAACAATATTTTCTATAATGACATAGAAACAAGTGATAAAAAAACATCTCTAAGTAATCTAGCTGCTATGTTAAAAATAGCTACTATTATTTCATTTATCATCTTCGCTATTATCGCAATCTTTGTTACAAAAGACCTTATCACAGACGAAGAAAAAGATATCCTTTTACTAAGACAAATCGGCTTTAATAAAAAGCAAATAATAACTAGTACTTTTAAAAAAATCTTACTTCTAGATATCATAGTATTAATTATCTCCTTAGTAGCATCACTATTATTAAGTACATTATTAAATATTTTATTAAATCTAAGTATCCAAATATTATCTTTAAATCTTTTACTAAGTATAACAATATTCATAATATTATTTGAATTCATTTTTCTGTTAAATTCTCTAAGTAAAAACACTAAGAACTAAAACAGGTTGTTTAACAACCTTTTTTTATTGTAATAAAACCTCATTTCCCCTATAATAAGAACCACTATATAACATTTTAGGTGATACTATGGAAAATTTAGAAAATATAAACTTTACTGATACTAAAGCATATCGTAATAAAAAATTTATAAAGAAAATCTGCCAACTAACTGATGAACAAGCCAAAGTAGCAATAACTCCTACTATAATAGAATTTATATCTACTATCGACTTAAACACAATCAACTACATATTTAGAAATTCCTCAGCTACTATGCAATACTTAATGTGGCAAAATGATCGTATCCAAAGATTACTTCTATGCCGTACTACTGAAGTAAATGACTTTCTTGACTTCAATAGAGCCATCAGAGACCTAGAAAACCTTAGTAAGATAATCAAATCTCAAAGTATCAAAAGAAACATGTATTCTAACGTCTACTTTCAATACATAATCATGAAATCTCGTAATATCGAACCAAGATTCTTTCATACTTATGACTTAAAAAAAGTATTTGATACTTTAATAGCAAGTGAGATATTCAACAATGCCCCAGTATCAGAACAACTTCTTATAATAGAAAAACTAAACACTTACACTAGAGAACTCTTATTACCACCATACTTTAGAAAAAGATATCCTAATATAGAAAGACTTCTTATGGATTGTGATATCTCTAAAATATCTCCTGATATAATGTCAGAACTAAATGAAGAAGAACTATTTTTCCTAAATTGTCTAAGTAAAGATTTCTCTACCTACCCAGAAATATTCATCAAATATATTAAAGATAATCTTATTACTAAAGATAAACCATTTACTGAATTCTTATCAGATATAACAGAAAAAGAAAACAACATAACAAGAAAACTAAGAAGTCGTGCTAAACATTCTTCTTATGTCTACAACATCGACATAAAATCTAAAATGTTTAAGATAATTTTAGAGAGTATCGAAGATGACATTATCAAAGAAAAACTATTAAACTACATTGTTGATCATTCTCTAGATGAACAAAGTACAATAGATAGACAAACTCTATATGCTACATTAAAAAGAAATCTTGATTACCATACCTTAACTTATAAGGATATCTCTAACTTAACTTATTCTTATGGAAATGCTAACAAAGAACTAAGAATAGCTTTCTATATTAAATTTAATATAGCTTTAATAACTGCCAACTATCTAGCAGGAATCAATACCGACCAAATTCTTAAACTAAACGTTAAACATATTAATAAGTTAGTCAAACTACTCGAAGATAAATCCCAAGATGAACTATCTGCCATCTATGGCATTGCTATTAAATTATATTTTATCTTCGGTTACGAAAGATCTCTTGAAATATTAAATGGTAAATTTGGTGAATACAACAAAGTCTTCCTAGATAATGTTGCTAAAACTGATGTAACAAGAGTTCCTCTGAAACAAGAAGGTAACAAGTATCTTCCAGATATCGATAAAAGATTTATTAATTTTATGTTTGAAACACCTAAAAACAATCACTTTATTAGTATGTTAAAAGATAAAACATCATACTTCTATAAAAGATGGTCATACCTATATAATAACTATGACGAAATACTAGAAAAATGTCATAATGAAATAACTCTTAAAAAAGTATTATCAATTATGGAAACAGACGCTCTAGATATCAATCGTAGTCTTATAACACCAGATATGTTTGAACTAAATAATGTTGATTTCTTAGAAAACATAATTCTTGGTAATAAAACTCATTATAGTAACAACGAAATACTAGAAACTATAGTTGGTATATATGGTCAAATGAAAAAGAGAGTAGAATCAAGTATCCCTTATGTTGAAGGAATCGCTAGTAATGGATATCGCTATCAAATGTTAAAATTCGATGACCCACAAATATTTACTCTAGGTTATCGAGCTAACTGCTGTATTAGAACTAAAGACATCGCTCATAATCATTTATTACATGTTGCCTTATGTCGAAATGGGCGTGTCTTAGTAATCTACGATAGATTAGGTGATATCGCTGCTTTCTCTCCATTAAAAAGAAATGGTAATGTCCTAATAGCAAATAGTATTGAATGTGTCTCTGACAAGTACCAAGACATCTCATCATGTTTCCAAGAAGGAATAGAAGATATCGTTTATATTACAAGAAACTCAGAAGAACCACTAGACCTTGCTCTAATTGGTTCAGCTTCTACTTGTAAACCACCAACAATTCCATTCCCAGACAACTATCCAATCCCAACAATCTATGAAAAAGAAGATGAAACCTATGCTCATACTGACATATATCATAAGAAAGTAGATGTCATCTACAAACATAGTAGTTTCAATTATGAAGATATAACTTCCTACAATCCAACATCTACTTACTTAGATCCTCGTCCAGAACCAAAACATATTCAAGTATCTTTCAGTAACCGAGATGATTCTGAAGAAGCACTAAATATAATAAATTCAATTAACTATTCTAAGAATAAAGAAAACTACCATGAAATATCTAAATATAGTATAAGAGAAGTTTATTATAGTAAAGACTGGTACATAGCTATAACATATCAAGGTATAATAGGTGAATACCTATCTAATGACTATCGTGCTTTCGAAGAATATACCTCTTACATGAATAAACTATCTCCAACAGATTCTCCTAAAATACTAGAAAAAACTTTATCATAGAATAACAAACAAAACATAAAAAATTTAGACATTTATAATGTCTAATTTTTTTTAGAAAACACAACCATATTGACACACTTATAATTAATTGATATATAGATAATAGAGAAGATAAAGGAGTAATATCATGTCAAAGAGCAATAAGATTATCATAGTATTTTTATCTATTCTAATTATTTTTCTATATAGTATTAAGATTACTCAAAAAAATAATATTACATCAGATAATAATACTTATCTAACAGAACAAAGTTCAAATACGATATATTTAATTGAGGGAGATGAATCATCTACTTCCGGAGATGGAACTGAATCAAACCCTTATCAAAGTATTGAATATGCAATAGAAAAAGCCAATAACGGCGACACTATCATCTTATTAGAAGATATTATATATCGTCAACCAGCAGCTAATGTTAATTTTATAATAGATAAATCAGTTACAATAGATGGTGGAAATTATACACTAACTTTCAGAGGTTCTAACTTAGAATTATTAGCTGATGTTGAATTTAAAAACTTAGTATTAAACATAATACCAGATGGAACTAGTTCAACTAAAATATATGTATCAGGAAATGAAGTAACATTTAACAATGTATCTACCTTAATTAGCCAAGCCCAATACGATGAAAGACCTATCTTAATAGGTGGAGCAACATCAACGGGTACATCTGGAAATCATACAAAAATAAATATCTTAAATGGTAGTTCTGAAACTAGATTTAAAGAAATAATCGCCGGTAAAGAAAATAGTAGTTCCTCAATACCAGTAACGATAAATATTAGTTCAGAATATTCCAAAGTAGATAACGGAATCAATTTAGGTGGAAGTGACAACTACAAAGTAACAGGAGCAGTAAATCTTACAAGTAATTCTAAGAACATCAAAAAAATAAATGCTACAAATAGTACAAATAATACAATTACTTTCACAGATTCAACTATCTATAATATTGAATTAACAAATGTTAAAAATCTTACTCTAAAAAATAATGCTTCAATAACACCTAAGAACTTAACAAAAATAGAAGGAAATATCGATTTAAAAACAGGAACATCTCTTTGGATAAATACAGTTGGTCAACTTGAAATAAATAACTTACTAGGAACAGGTGACTTAATACTTTCAACAGATACTAATCTCCTAGTCAATAAAAATATTGTTGATTCAGCTAGCATAAAAATAAATGGTTTCGACAGTAGCTTAATGAATAATATTAATAAGATATATGTTGAAGTATCAGGTACAATAAATCAAAATACAACTGTCTCTTTATACAATGAAAATGATTATTATTTAATAAATAAAGAAAATAATAAGTATAGATTAATAGAAAATAATGGTTTTGATGAAAATAATGTTAAAAAGATAGAAATTTACCAAAAGCCAGATAAAATTTCTTATAAAGTAGGGGAAAGTATAGATATTACAAATCTTATTTTAAAACTAACAGATAATAACAATAACACTATGTTAGTAGATTACACTAATTTAAGTAACTATAACATAACATACTCACCAACTACTAAGTTAACAATAAATGATACTATATTAACTATTAAATTAGATAATTTAAAAACAACTCTTCCAATAGAAGTAAAAGCAACTACTACAAATGAAGAAACTAAAGTAGAAACTACCGATAAAAAAGATGAAGAAAATAAAGAATCCACAGAAGAAGGAAAAACAACTGAAATAGAACCAACAGAAAATGATGAATCTAAAGAAGAAAGCACTCTAGAAACTCCTAAAGAAGAGGAAAGCATAAAAGGTGAAGATGAAATAATATATTCAGAAGCCCAAGAACAAATTGAAAAAGAAGAAATTTCTAATAAGGAAATCTCAAAATCAGAAAAGAGTTTTCAAAAAGAAAAAGCAAATTATATTCCGTTATTCTTAGTTATCTTTATAGTAATTATTTCAATAATTATTTATATAGTTAAGAAAAATAAAAGTACTAAAATTTCCTAATTTTTTTAATATATGTTATAATTAAAATGTAGTAAATCAATTCATCCATTCGCGTTTTACTACCAGATAAACGCAAGATTAAAGGAATAATGAAGAGCCTTAAGAATCTCTATCATGAATGGTAAAAACTAAAAGCAAATTAATTTTGTGGTAGTTTTTTGCTATTTATGAAAGGAGGTTCTTTTTATATACCACAATATAAAGAAAGAAGGAATTATTATGAACGAATTAGAATTTTATGAAAAAGTAAAAGACTGGGATTTTAGTCAAATAAATTATGAAGAAGAAAGTTTAACTAATTGGGAGCTATATGAAGAGTTAAACAAACAAGCTACTAAAGAAAGCAAAATCCTAGATTTAGGAACTGGTGGTGGCGAAAAAGTATTAGAATACTTTCCTGAATGCAAAGAAATATTAGGAACCGATTATTCTGCAGAAATGATCACCACCGCTCAAAAGAACTTAAAGAAAAGTCAAAGAAAAAACATAACTTTTAAAGAGATGGACAATCTAAAAATGACAACTCCAAAAGATTACTTTGATATCGTAGTAGCAAGACACACTGTAATAGATGCCAATCAAATATATGAAACTTTAAAACCAGGTGGCCATCTCTTAGTAAGAGGAGTAGATAAAATAGATTGTTGGAGTCTAAAGCTATTATTCCAACAAGGACAATGTTTTAATGATACTAAACCAATAAGTGAAAAAGATTATGGAGACATCTTAAATGCTGGTTTTAAAAAAGTTGAACTAATCCCAATCCATGTCAAAGAATACTACAAAACAAAAGAAGACTTACTTGCTTTACTCTTAAAAGCCCCAATCTTAATAGATTTCTCAGAAGAAAGAAAAACACCAAACTCTTCAAAGCTAAACCTAGATTTATTAGATAACTACATCAAAGAAAACACTAATTCAAAAGGTATTCTCCTAATCAGAAGATACTATGGTATAGTAGCTACTAAATAATTTTAAATTAAAAGAATACAACGTCAGTAGAGTTAACTTTATCGTACTTCAATTTATCAAAAAACTTCTAATTAGATGAATTATACTTGGTTTGTATATAGTAGTCAATGGAGCAGTACTTGATTTTTTTCGCATTTTATGGTATTATTAAATCACTTAAGAGGGAGTAGTTCCATCACGTGATGCGATAACCCAACTATCTGGTTATTAAAAACCTGGGTTATATAAATAAATAAGAACAAGACTTTTATAGAAATATAAAAGTCTTTTTTTCATCTTAAGTAAAAGGAAGGGTTTATAAAATAAAATGAAAGTAAAATTAAATTTAAAAAAGTTTATTAGTTTAAGAGGAGTAGCTTTAGCTTTAGTTCTAACAACGTCAGCCACTGCTTTAACAGGATGTGGTAAAAAAGCTGATTGTAGTATTACTAATTCTCACGCTCACTTGTACCAAAATGAACAAGGATATATCAGATATATTAATAAGGAATACTTAAACTATGAAGGATATGCAAGAAGTGACGAATACATCTCTATTGAAGGTGAAGAGGATTTCTATAAATTTCTTGATAAGAAGAATTTAATGCGTATTGATGATAACTTAGATTTAATTCTTAGCGTTCAAGAATCAAATGTTGATTACATGGAATATAGATATCGTTATACTTACATGCAACCTATTCCTCATACTATGAGAGTAGGTAAAACAACAACTACATATTTTACTTACATCCCATCTACAAGATATTCATGGACAACTAATCCTGAAAGATCTGGTCTTACCGGTGATGAAAGATTATGTCACTATGTTTATACTGCTTACAAAATAGAAAAAGATGAAAAAGGTAAATATGTTTTAATTCCTAGCGAAGCTGTTGATGATATAACTACTGTTATGGATGAATATCCATATATAACAAAGAAATTCTATAAAACAGTTAATATATCTGGTGAAGAATTAGATTATGAAGATGGTCAAGAAGAAGAGTTAACAGATGAAGAAAAAGAAAGAATAGATGAATACTACGAATCTGAACCAACTGCTTATCATAATCAAACTGAAGAAAAAGGTAAAACTTTAACTAAAACTTATAGCTAAAAAAATTAGATTGTAAAATCTAATTTTTTTAATTTGTTATATTGTTTATACATATATTGAACATGATTTTCTAAATAAAAATAATGATATATATAACATACTAAGAAACCACTAAGTATTATAGCTATAATAATAAATATTAAACTAATTAAACTTAGTCCCCAAAATAATAAAGTTAACATAGCATAAAATAAAGTAATAACTAAATGAATAACTCTTTCATGTTGAAAAAATTTTATCATTTGTAAATGTTCTTCTATAAAACTATCTTTATATTTATCTTCTTTAATAACCTTATCTACATACTTAACATAATTACTAATATATTCTCTCATCATATCACCTAATTATATTATAATAACAATCAAAATAAATAGTTATAAAAACAAAAAAACTGATCTAAAAATCAGTTTTTTAAATATGTAATTTTTTTACTATATCGTCTTTAAAAGTACTTCCATCAAACGCCAATAACATTAGTAGATTAATAATTCCAAATATCATCGATAAATATATTAAAACATTCGGCGTTGCATATCCAGTATATACTAATATAATAGGTAAGAATTCTAAACAAATATTTAAATATATATAGGAACTATTTTCTTTAAAAGCATAGTATCTTACTAATCTAAGTATTAACATAAATACCCCATAACTTATACATAAAGCTGGTATTACATAGTTAACACTCCATCCATGAAATCCTGTATATATATCCCAAAATATTGAAAGAATAGATACTAGTATATTCAATGTTAATAATAATTTTATAACTTTTCTTCTTCCACTAAGTATATTGTAAAATACATAGAATGATGCAAGTACCTGTAAGATAACAAATAAAGACCATTTAATATTTGGTGTTAATGCATAATTTAGTATTAAAACAGCTACTGAAATAACACAAGCTATAAAGAATAGTATTTTTCTAAATAGACTTTTACTTACTACCATATTAATAGTAGGGTAGGAACTAGTAGCTTCTTTTACATTATCTATCTCACTATTACAAAGAGGACATTTATTAGATATTATATCTAAATCAACATTACATTTACTACAATGTTTCATTATTCATCCTCCTTAATATTACTAACTATTAAAATAGTATCATCTATTTCTTTTTGTATTTCTTTTAAGAAACATCTTTCTATATCTTTAGATACAAAATGACTACTAAAACTTAAGACCATTTTATTTTTAAAACTACATACTGTTAATGATAAGTCTTCCGT
>CAVAGO010000023.1:16608-27110 GCA_963588075.1 bacterium
GTCTTCCGTACTAGCAATAGCTGTAAAACTATCTACGTATTTAGCATATTCATCTGGTAATTTTATAATACCTAAATTACTTAGTACTGATGTTTGTCCTTTTTTACCACCCATAGCAAAGTATTTTAATCCTAAGTCTTTTATGAAGTTTGGAATAACTCTAATAACTAGTAATTTTTCTAATAGCATGTATGAGTTTAACTTTTCTTGTAAACATTCTTTTGTAAGTTCTACTTTGAATTCTTCAGCAATTACTTTTACTATTTCTTCTACTGTTACATCTTTATCAGTTGCTTGATAACTAGTTAAGAACGTATAGAAGAAATTTCTAATTGTTTTAGAAGGAAATATACTTCTTAAATCTACTGGTATTGTAATACCAACAGGTCTTTTAAGTTCTTTTACTTTCATATTATCTATAATACTTTTTATATATACAGAAGTTAGATAAATAGTTATTGTTGTATTGTATTTCTTCGCAATACTTTTAACTTTATCAACAGGTAAATGCATTTCTATTACATCATGTTTCATAGTATCTTTCTTTGCATGTTTAAACTTATAACCAATTTTTCTTTTGTTAATTGTAAATTTAAAATTTGATTTATCAAATGTCGAAAAATCATCTTTTTCTTTTTCTGAAATACTAGAATCATTAAGTGGAATATTTAATTTTAATTTTTTAACTATATTTATATAAGTACAAATTAAGTATTTAAAGAATTCCATCGCTCCATTACCATCAGATAACGCATGATAAACTTCTAAATGAACTCTTTTTTTATGATATAAAACTCTGAATAATATATCTTTATTCATCTTATTACATACATGAGTTTTTTCTTCTTTTACTAAAGGTTTATAATCAACTTTCTCTAAGTAATGCCAAAATAATCCATCTTTCATAGTACATAAGTACATTGGATATTCTATTAATGTTTTATCTAAAGCTTCTTGTAAAGCTTTTTTATCTATATCTTCAAACAATGTACAAGTAAGTCTAAATACATTAGTATTTAAATTAGTAGTTGTACAAGGCATAATCTTTGCCGAATTATCTAATCTATACCAATTTCTATTCGCCATAACATCATCTCTTTCGAATAAAATTCATTAATCTATTATACCATTATTATATAAGAATATCATTCTATAATAGTATCTTTACATTATTAAAAATAATTAAAGAAAGTTTATCAATTTATCGTATATTCTCAATTTATGATAAAATTATTTTAGGTGACTAAATATGTTCGATGAAGAAGCAAAAAAAATTATATTAGAAAATATTGATATTATCTTAGGCAATCGCCAAGATGAAGAATTACGTAAGTATTTAATTGAAAAGGGGTAAGAAAGCTTATAGTTATTATGAAAAATATGGTATGGATGAATTCTTAAAAATGTTAAAAGTAAAAGTACCTGAGATGGTCGAAGAGTATGATCGTATGTCAGAAGCCTCTTTAACTCAAAAATATGATTCAAATAATCGTTTTGGTATTAGTATTTCTTTTGAATTAATTGATTTAATTAACATTATGAAAGAATCTCATAGTAGTATTGAATTTGATTTAAAAAAACAAGAATATCTTAAGTCTTTAGGAAATCTTCCTATACTTGATGGTATTAAGGAATCTACATATGAAGAAATCCAAAGAATATATAGTCATATTCTTACAGATGTTGATTGTATTACTCCAGAAGTAGAAGGTAAAATGACTGCTACCATTGATTCATCAAAACCATTATTTGACCTTAACGGCAACATCAATGAAGAATTATTTAATTTTCAATATCTCGAAAAAGTTATTAACTTTGCTAAAGAACATAATCTAGAAGTACGTTTACATACACTCGTATGGCATAAACATTTTCCTGAAGTTTTAAAAAATCAACCTAAGGAAGTAGTTATGCAATTTCTAGAAACATATTTTAATAAGTTAAATTCTTTAGGTGGTGAAGATTTTTCATTTTATACAATTGACGTAATTAATGAAGTTGCATCTGACGATCGTGAAGCTACTCCAAGTACTTTACGAGATTCAGAATGGAGTAAGTTATTTAAAGATAATTATTATGTTGACGTATTACGCCTAGCTCGTAAATGCTTTGGTAACGAAACTAAACTAGCTTACAACGAATACGATGAACAAGTTCCTGAAAAAAGAGCTCGTATAATAAAAATAATCAAAGAAATACAAAGTAGGCAACAACCTAATGAAAAACTACTTGATGTCTTTGGTATGCAAGCTCACTATACCCAATACACTGAAGATAAAGATATTAAAGACACATTCCGAGACTTATCAACATTAGGTGTAGAATTACAAGTATCAGAAATAGATGTCTCAACTATGAATCAAGAAGACAATCTACAAGCTAACAGAGTTTTTAGAACTGCTTATGACTGTGCTTCTTCATATGACTTAGATTTAATAAATATGTGGGGTGTTAGTAAAAAAGTATCTTGGAAAAGTATGCATTGTCAAACTTTCTTAGATGAACATGCTAATCTAAATGAAAACGTTAAAAAAATAGTTTATGGCTTTAGTCAAAAGCATATTAATCAAAGAAAAAAACAAGAACAGGAGGAATTAACATGGCAAAAGTAGGTCTTGTCTTAGAAGGTGGTGCCATGCGTGGTATGTACACCGCCGGAATACTAGATAGTTTATTAGATACTAATATAAAAATAGATGGCATAATCGGTGTATCAGCAGGTGCTCTATTTGGTGTAAATTATTGTTCTAAACAAAAGGGTAGGTCTTTAAGATATAACAAAAAGTATATAAATGATCCTCGCTACATGAGTGTTAAATCTCTTTTAAAAACAGGTAATATAGTTAATACTGAATTCGCATATTATGAAATGCCTTTCAAACTAGATCCATTCGATGAAGAAGCATATTCTAAATCAAAAACAGATTTTTATGCTGTCATTACTAATATTCGTACTGGTAAAGCTGAATATAAGAAAATAATAAACTGTTCAATTCAAATTGATGAACTTCGTGCTTCTGGTTCAATGCCTTTTGTTTCAACACCTGTAAAAATTGATAAAGAAGAATATCTTGATGGTGCTTTAGCAGATAGTATTCCTGTTCTAAAATGCCAAGAAATGGGCTATGATAAAATAATCGTTGTTTTAACTAAACCCTTAACATATCGAAAAAAGAAAAGACCAGCATTCCTAGCTAAAATGTATTATAGAAAATATCCAAATCTAGTTAATGCTATCAACACAAGATATCTTAAATACAACGAAACTCTTGATATTATCATCGATAAAGAAAATAAAAAAGAAATTTTTGTCTTCCGTCCATCTCAAGATTTAAAAATAAAACGTATTGAAAAAGATGTTGATAAATTACAAGCAATGTACGATTTAGGTGTTAAAGATTTCCAAGATAATCTTAAAGCTTTAAAAAAATACTTAAAAAGTTAAATAATTATCACCTAAATTTCCTTAAACTATCACATAAATTATGTTATACTACAAAAGAAGGATGTGTACTATGTATGGAAAATAATAAAGAAGTAAAAATAGCTATCATAGTAGGTATAATTATGATAACTATCAGTTTATTAGCAATAATTATTCATAACTCTAATACTAAAATAGAAGAAGTAAGTTTAAAAGTATATAAAAACTATACAACAGAAGATGGTCGTGAATATCGTGAATGTACTCTTACAACAGATGAACTTATTAGTATAAAAAGAGAATATAATAAAGCTACTAACATAAATGAAGATAAAAAACTAACTGGTCAAACTATTACAGGAACATATATGATAAAAGATGGTGATGAATATATTGCATTTGATGCTGATGATTCAAACAAAGTCTATGTTCTAGCAAATAGTAAACAAGCTATCTATTCTCTTGAGTCTACTATGTATGAAACAGTAAAAAACGCTTGTGAAAGTTAAGCATGATTTAATCATGCTTTTTTCATTAGAAAGTTTTACTAAAAAAGACTATTAGTGTATAATACAAATCACAAAGGAAGTGCATAATATGAAGAAATTAAAATTAAAAGGAATAGTTGTTGTAACAGCATTATCAATCTTCTTAACAGGTTGTCAAACTAAACAAAGTATCGAAGTAACTAAAGAAGAACCAAATAGTTCAATTACTGAAACAGTTGAACAACCTTCTCAAACAGAAACTACTATAATAGAACAACAAGAAGAAACTCAAACAGTAGAAACTAAACCAGAAGAGACTCAAACTTTAGATAATTTTACTTTCTTTAAAGATGCTAAACAAGAAATAATAACTTATGTTGAAAGTGAAGAATTTGAAACTCTTAAAGAAAAAGGCAAATACTATGTAACAACAGGTATCGATTTTATCTTCTTTGATCAACCAATCAATGGTATTTATTTTGATCAAATGACTACTGAACTAAAAAAAGATATAATCCGTGATGTTAAATCTTTAGATGAAGCAATTATGGCTTACTATCCAGATTATAAAGAAGATATCTCAAGCAAATACCAAGTAGCATCAGAATTTGTTAACGAAAAATATCTTGATATCATGGATGCTATTAAAGAGTATCTAGGTGAAGAAAACTACAACGCTGTCGGCGAAATAAAAGATCAAATAACAGAAGATGTTAGTACTAAAACCGAAGAGGGCATAGAATATATCAAAGATTTATATAATTCATGGAAGAATAAATAGGTAATATTATGTTTAACAATGAACAAAAAGAAATAACCAAAACAATAAATGCTTTATTTGCTAAATCAAACTTTTTTGAAAGATTATGTGAACATTCATCAAATGATATAGACCAAGTAATAAGAAATCTAAGTAAAATAATTAACTATTACTTAGTAACTCAAGATAAAAGAATTACTTATCCTATGGAATCTTTATTATCAAAAGCCAATTCCATAACAGAAACTAATCCAAATATCTTATTTCATCCAAGTAATAGTTTTTATCTTAACTACTATAAATTAAATGGTTTAAATCCATATATTTCAATAAAGAATTATCCTAAATTAGATTTAGAAAAACTAGATAGAGAAGTATCTTTATTCTCAACACCACCAGATGACTATTATAGTTCAATCTATCAAGACATTGAATCAGCTATAATAGAATCTTTTTCATGTCCTAATATCTTATTTAAAAGTATTCTAAAACAACCACAAGGTAAAGAACTACCTCTTGTAGTTGGTACAACAGAAACAAATTATTATCGTAGTATTCTAGATATTCGTTTAAAAAACATTCAATCAGAATATCTTCAAACATATGCTAAAATAGGTAAGAAAGCTATTAATGGTATTATTGGAAAAGATTCCTTACTTGTCTTATTTCCTCGTACTACTAAAAGACATTCTATCTCAACTAAAGACATCGAAGATAATATAACAGGTTTATTTATTCCTTCAATCTATCTTTCTTTTATAAAAATACCTAGTAAATATAAATTATTATCAATCTGTGCCGCTAACAAACAACTACGTAATGGAGAATTTATTAATATTAATAATGGTAACGAGTATACTTTACCTTCTCAAGAACATCAATCATTTATTGGTACTCAATATTCTCGTTATGAAGAAATAAGTGTTACTGACCTTTTTGAATATACCAATCCTGAATTTACAGGTGATATAAACTATGATATAGATTTAATCTATGGTCAACTAGATAGTAACAAATCACGTATAACCGCCTTAGAAGACGTTGGTAAAAACATTGAATCAATTAAACAAAGAGATGACATCATCGTTAGAAAAGATGGTAACAAATATGAAATAAGAAATGGTCGTCATCGTATTCTTTATTTAAAACATTTCTATGTATCAAATTATGCCTCTTATAAAAAAGATGGTATTCTTCATCGTTTACAACGTTATGTAACAGTTCCTATGAATGTTGAATCATCAATCCAAGATAAACTAGCTAACGAATACCTTCTAAAATTGTATTTACTAAATCCTAAAATTGAAATATATAAAACAAACATCAACAACGATAACCCTAATATCATAGTAGTCCTAAATAATAGAATATACTCCTTACCAGATACTAACTCTATAATAGAATTCTATAACTATATTAGTAACTCTATATTTAATAATAAATACTACATAGGAGAAAATGATCCAACTAGACACCAAGAATATCAAAAACTATTCGACTACCTAGTAATCTCCCTAAGAGAAAAAACCTTTACCATGGACCTACTAGATATAATAAAACATCTCCTTACTCAAGGTATTACTATCGAAAACACTAACTACCAAATAAACAAACTAAATATCCAAACAATCTATTCTGCTTATGTCGACTTCCAACACAACATCCAGTTAAATAGAATCTTTAAAACAAAAAAAGACCTAATAAAAAAGACTGAAGATAAATACAAAATGAACAAAATAGGTTCCATAATAATGACTATTATAAAAAACAATCCTCATTTAATAGAATTAAGTTGGGATGACTTCTATCAAATATTAATCACATATCCCGAACTATCCCAATATGATGAAGAACTATTAAAAGATTCAGCAGACCACGCCGGATATCAAAAATTAAAACTAGAATACTTATTAATTGAAGATAATGAATATACAAAATTTCCCAAAATATGGTAAAATAAGTAACAGGTGATAATATGTTAAAAAGAATAATTAATATAATAATTACATTAATACTAGGAGCAATAATTTATTATTTTACACTACCAGCAATAAATCTAAATAACATAGGATTTTATATCTATGTATCTTTCCTAATAATGATATTTGCTTTCCTAGAGACACTTAATCAAGATAAGAAAGTAGAACTATTTAAAAAAGGTCAAAAAATAAGTCCACTTGAATATCCTAAGACATTCCTTGTATGTACAGGAATAGTTATTGTAATGTTCTTATTAATCGGAATAGTTAATTTCTTTTGTTCGCCAATGTTCAATGCTAAAAGTTATCAAACAAGAATCGTAGTTAACGAAAACGGTAATTTTACCGAAGATATCCAAGAAGTTAACTTCAATCAATTACCATTACTAGATCGTGCTTCATCAGAAGTACTAGGTGATAGAGTAATGGGTCAAATGAGTGACTTAGTAAGTCAATACAACGTATCAAGTCAATATACACAAATTAATTACAATGACTCAATAATGCGTGTAACACCTTTAGAATATGCCGACCCAATTAAATGGTTAACAAACCGTAAAAAGGGTATCGTAGGTTATATCACAGTGGATAGTGTTAACGGTGAATCAAATCTAGTCAAGCTAGATAAAGGAATGAAATATTCTAGCAGTGCTTTATTCAATGAAAATCTTGAAAGAAAACTAAGATTTGAATATCCAACAGAAAACTTTGGTAAGATTTCATTCGAAATCGATAACGAAGGTAATCCATATTACATAGTAACAACTATCAAATATACAGCAGTTGGTCTAAAAGCCAAAGTTACTGGTGCTATAATATTTGATCCTATTACTGGCGAATCTAAAAAATACTCTAAAGATGAAATACCTACATGGGTAGATATTGCTTACTCAGCTAATTTAGTTATTGAACAAATTGATGATTGGGGAACTTATAAAAATGGTTTCTTAAACAGTATATTTGGTCAAAAAAATGTTGTTAACACTACTGACGGATATAACTATCTAGCCATGAATGATGACATTTATTTATATACAGGAATTACAAGTGTCGTTAGCGATGAATCAAATTTAGGATTTGTTCTAACTAACATGAGAACTGGTGAAACAACATATTACAATGTACCTGGTGCAGAAGAATATAGTGCTATGAGTAGTGCTGAAGGTCAAGTCCAAGACATGGGTTATACATCAACATTCCCATTATTAATTAATTTAAATGGTCGTCCAACTTACTTAGTAAGTTTAAAAGACTCAAGTGGTCTTGTAAAAATGTATGGTTTTGTAGATGTCAAAGACTATCAAAAAGTCGTAGTAACTGACTCATCAAAAGGTATAATAGTAGCAAAAGATAATTATTTAAAGAGTATTAAAGCAGAAGTTAAAGATGAAGAATTAATAAAGAAAGATATCAAAATAGAAAGTATAACATCAGCTATAATAAATGGATACACAAATTATTATATAGTTTCAGAAAATCAAAAATATAAAGTTTCTATTTCAGTAAGTGATAACCTGCCATTTATTAAATCTGGTGATACTATCACCATAGGTATTTCTAACACTGAAAAAGAAATAATCGAAATCGAAAAAATATACTAAGTACTCTTTAAAGAGTACTTTTTCTTTTGAATTAAGATAGAGGGGATTAATATGAATCAAAATAAAATAGGTGAAATAATAGAAAAGAAACGTAAAGAGAAACATTTAACACAGAAAGAATTAGCAGAAGCACTAGGTGTTAGTAATACTGCAATATCTAAATGGGAGAATGGTAATAATTTACCAGATATTTCTATGTTAGAACCATTATGTAAAATATTGGATTTAGATTTATTAGAATTAATTACAACACAAAATAGTATGCACGAAGATTGTTCTAAGAAGTTTGCTAAAGTAAGAAAAGCTAGATTATATAGAACTATTTCTCTGTCTTTATTCTTTATAAGTGTTATTTGTCTAACTAATATCTTCACTTATCATCGTATAATGTCCAAAAGAAAAGAAGACCTCTCTAAAGAAGTTGAAGTATATAAGATAAATAGTAGTGATTCTGACTTCCGTGTAGATGGTTATGTATTATTTAATGAATCTGAAAATATTATATTCTTAGAGAAAGTTGTTTATCAAAGGCAAGATGAATTAGATATCAATTATAAGACATTAACAACCGCAACTTATTATGTTAAAGTTGATAAGAAAACTATTATTAAACAGAAAATAGATTTGACCAATCTAAAAATCAGTAATTTAAATGATATTTTAAATCTTATAAAAACAACTTCGTATTCATCTGAAACTAATCTCGAAAAATCAAAAGGAAAATTCCATAAAATAAATTTTATCTTAGAGTTAACTAACGAAAATGGCGAGAAAATTAATCTCGAAACAAATTTAAACCTTAAGAGAATATTTACATAGAATACTTGTATTACAAAACAACTGCCATTAATATCAATATTTGACTTGAGTGAAATTCAACGAATTCGAGTGAGTCTCAACTAAGTAAACTTACCTCCTGTGATAGTATGGGAAGAGTAGAAAGGAGGTAATATATGCAGTTAAGACGATTGGGTTTATTTTTCATTCTATTGTTAGTTCCAGTTTTTGTATCAGCTGAAAGTGATAACGATTTAGAAGTTGTCGCTGAAACAGTAAAATATTATAAAACAACAACAGTTCTTAGTAACTCTGAGATAATGAGAGCCGCTAACCTAGGAGAGGTTTCTTCATTAACAACAGAAATTACTGAAGAAGAATATGATAGTGTTGATACGTCGACAAGCAACACTAATAACCAAAGAAGTATGGTATCGTATGAAATAGAAACTACTTATAAGAGATTGGCAACAACAATGTCAAAAAATGGTAACTATTATTACAGATATAAAACTACACTAGATTGGAAACTAATCCCATCGACACGAAGTTATGACATAATTGGAATTGGACATTATGGAAATGTAAAAATAAATGGTGAAGTTGATTTTTCACAATATTACTGTCGTAGTTCTTCTGATTGCTATGAAGGTACAACATACTGGTCAGATTCATTTACTTACGGAGCCGCCGCAATGTTCAAAATTCCATCCGGGACATTAACATCATTAAATCAAGTTATAGAAATAGATGTTGAAAAAATAAATAGTAGTGCAACTATTACTGATCAAATAGCAGCTGGTGATTATGCGCATGCTACTAGCTCAATTAGTTACACAAACGCTCAAAAGTTCACTGTTGATGTCGGTGGAATTAATTTAAATTCGTCAATCGAGGATTATTATGATTCAATCCCAGTAGCTGAAGCAATTTGGGAAGGAACATGGTAGAATAAATTTATAAATAACAAATTTTTTTAGATTTTATTTTTTTGTACAGTTATAATATATATAATTATATTTGAATATTTTGAGTAATATCATCACCAATGGATATTACGCTAATTTTTAAATTATGAATCTTTACATTATAGAATACTACAACTTTTTATTAAACGTGTGCCTACTTCGGTAGGCACTTTTTTTATTTTTCAAACATTTTTAGAGATTAATGTTATAATAAACACGAATTATTAAAAAGGAGTTGTCATTTTATGGACTTAATGAAAGAAAAATATATAATTTTAGAAATAATACCAACAGCAATTCATCCAAGTAAAGGAGACATCATTCAATTATCTGCTTTAAAACTAAATGGTCTACAACTAGAAGGCAGATTTGACTATCGTTTAGAAGAAAGACTAATAGCTCATCCTGATTTAAAAGAAATGATTTCATATGATAAAGAATCTTTTACTTGTAAAGAAAGCACTAAAGAAATATTAGAAGCATTTCAAAAATGGATAGGGGATTT
>CAVAGO010000024.1:0-26442 GCA_963588075.1 bacterium
ATATTAAAGTAGCAATATGTTCTGGTTCTAAACTATTATCATAAGTAATATTAAGTTCTTCTAACATCTCTTCTAAACTATAAACACCACTTATAACTTTTTGAACTAAATATAAAATATCAGCTTTTCCTATTTCATCTTCTCTAATATATTTACTATATAAATTAAAAGCTTTTAAAGTAGAAACTATATATTTACAAGCTATAACATTATACCATTTACCATCTACCATAACAGTTTCACAATTTAAGTAATTAAATAAACTATGAAACTCTGTTAAAAACATATTTATTCTATTTTTTAATGTTTCTCTATATAATGTAGGACTCTTTTCTTCAGCATATAATAATTCCATAAATATACTTAATACTTCACCATTATAATAATCTCTTACTATACCTTTTAAACTTTCTAGTTGTGTATGAATTATTTCGTGAACATAACAAACACTACTCATTGAACAAGTTCTATGCCCTAAATCTATACTCTTAAAATATAATTTCATATTTTTTAAAAATTCTTCATCATCACTTAAATTAGTTAATAAAGAAACATTACCATAGTAATAAGGTTCTCTAACAAATTTAACAGGTATTTCAAAAGGATCCATATTAACTCCAACTTTATTATAAAGTTTTAATAAATCTTTTTCTCCTTTTATTAATTTCCCATGTAGTTTTAATTTAAGCATTACTTCATCTGCATATGGTACTTGATGTAATACAAATTTTTCTCTTAAAAATATACGTGAATCTTTTAATACTAATTTAGGTTTTACGTAAGACGCTTCAAATTCTGTTTTTTCATAATCTTCATTTGTCGCCAACATTACTGCTAAATCTATTAATTTATCATTTAATTCTAATAACTTAACATCAGTACTATGTCCATGAATTAACATATTAGCTCTTATAATTTCTTCTTCTGTCATTTCTTTAACACTTTCTCCGGATCAACATTATCTTCTAATACTAAATTATCTAATTCAGTTATTGTTAATCTTTCAAATAATACTTTATCCAAAATACCTTTTAAGTCTTTTTTAAATGCTGCACTTCCGAAAGATAATACTTTTCCTCTATTATTTAAAACTTCTTTTCTATCTAATCCAAACATTTTAGCAAAATTCATACTTACTATTAGTTCATTCATTGCTTGTTCATAATCAAAATCATCTCCATAAGCACATTCAGTTTGTTTTCTTAATACCCATTCTCTTATTACTGAAACACACTTATCAGATAATCTTTGTTCATAATCATCCCAATTATTACAGATTACATCTAATTCATTTACTAAACTATCTAGTAAACCCGGATGATCAAATACATAATAAGAAAGTGCTGTATCAACTCCATATAAATTTCTTACAAAGAAGTTAACATATCCTTCATTCATTATTGCTACTGCACTATCACAATGCTTATGAATTAAATCTTCAAAACTACCACAAGGATTAGTATGATACAACTCATCCATCAATCTTGAAGCAAAATAATTCAAAATATTAGTTCTTCCTTTATGGTCATCCATTAATATTGAAAATCCTAATTCAGAAACATCTGGAAATTCATCTTTTACCATCATAACATGTAATAAAAAGATACTATATATTCCATTTAATCTATTAGTATAAAATTCATAATATTGATTACCTTCTGGTACATACTGTCCCAATAACATGCATAGTTCAATAAACTCTGGATTACTATTTATATCATCTTCTGGAATATATTTAACATAGCTTTCAGCTACCTCATCTATAAAATCAAAATCATCCTTAAAAATATTTATTACTTCTGTAATAAAATCAAAATCTCTTTTTAATTCTTCTGAACATTCAAAATATAAATTTTTATCTTTAAATGTTCTCATTTTTTTTAATAAATCAACCTTTTCCATAGTATCCCTCATATAGTTATCTACTATATCACAAACCATAAAAAAAAAGTAGAAAAATCTACTTAATTTTCTTCTCCCACATTATTCTTATTCCTTTTAATGATAATGTAGATAACGTAAACCCAATAACAGGTACTAAACTACTTAACCATATATTACTTATTTTACTTGTCATATAACTATAAATAACTACTACTATATAAGTAAGTATAGCTATACAAACTTTTCTAGTTAATGAAGTCTCCCATCTTTTATCAAGTTCAACTCTTTTATTTCGTATTTTTATTTCTTTAATTTCTTTTTCTAATTCTTTCATATTTACCTCTAAAAAAAGTCTCATAAGAGACTTATATACATTATGGTTGCCCCAGTAGGATTCGAACCTACGGAATGTCAGGGTCAGAGCCTGATGCCTTACCGCTTGGCTATGAGGCAATTACATAATATATTTTACCACTTATTTATTAGTTTTGTTCAACTTTCTTGCTTCTTCTATTTCATACTCGTATGTATTAGGTACTAATCCATTAGCTTTCTCAAGTTCTTCACCCATCATACTTTTCCAGAACTCATAATCATCATCAGTACATATTAACATTTCTTGAAAAAATGTCATCATTTGTTGTACTGATTCTTGTAATTCTTCTCTCTCTTGATAGAAACTTAATCTTTCATAAAGTCTACTAAATAATACAACAGGATTCTCATTTTCACTTAAGTATTTATTATTTCTATTCATAGCTTTTAAAGCTTTCTTAATAGTTTCTTCTGGAATACCCATTCTTAACATCAAACTTACACAGTATATTTGCATTTCTATCATCATTGGTTGTACTGGTAACATATTAGTTAAGTCAAAGAACTTCTTCAATTCTCTATTAAGTAAGTTATACTCTTTTTCAGTTATTCTATTTTCATCTAATTTCTTATGAAAATCTCTAACTATTACAATTTCTTCTTTAGGTTCTCTTTTCTTAACTTCTTTATCTAAGATCAGTTTAACTTTCTCCCCAAATTCTTTACTTACTCCAAAACTCTCTAGTACATAAACTATCGCTCTTACATCATCATAATCAAAAGTATCTCTCTTTTCAAAATAATGCATTAATATATTTTGATGTAATTCTTTAATATAACTTAAATCCAAAGGATGACTATCTATAAATTCTTTTAATTCTGCATATTTAGCTTTTTCTTCATCAGTTAATTCATCTTCAGAAGCTAACGCTAATCTTCCATACTCTTCACTCATTACTAATTCTCTAGCTTCTTGATTAGTCATTGTTTTAAACTCATAAGTATCTAATGCCGGTGCATCAAATCCCCCAGCTTCTTCACCTAGTATTGGTGTAGCTAAATTTCTTTCTAATAGAGTTAACATTACTGATAATTGCTCTCTTACTCTTAAGGGAGATGTACTTAACATATTCTCTAATATATTAAAATCTATATATACTTCAGCATACTTATCCCAATCTTCTTTTGGTGTAGACAATAAACGAACTACTCTTTTCATTTCAGCTATTTCATTTATTATTGGTTCATCTTCTGGCAATATATTAGTAGATTTTTTCTTCATAGCTCTACTAACAACACCATCTTTTAATTTCTTACATTCATTTTCTAAATGATCAATTAATCTTTGTATACAACTATCCATCTTATCCACCTATTTCATTCCTTTACTTAATTTAGAAGCTTCTGCCATTTCATAATCAAAAGTTCCCATTAAGCTATCTTGTATCTTATTTATTTCTTCTCCAATAAATTCTTTAAGTACTTCATAATCTTCATCATTAATTATAAACATCTCTACTAAGTAAGACATTATATTATCAACAGCTTCCTTAATATCAGGTATATTTTCATAATACATTAATTTACTATATAACTTAGTAAATACTACTATAGGATTCTCTTCTTGTACTAAAGATTTATTCATTACTTTTAAAGCTCTCTTTATAGTAGTATCATCAAATCCCATTCTTATCATAAGACTTACACAATATATTTCTATTTCTAAATTAATAGGTTCTACTACTACCATCTTACTTACATCAAAATACTTTCTTAATTCTCTACTTAACAAGTTATACTCCTTATCAGTAAGTACATCTTTCTTCTCTCTTACTTGAACTCTCTCAACTATAATAGGACTATCTTTCTTACTTCTTTTTTCCAACTTACTTTCTAATAAATCTCTAACTACTTCAACATAAGATTCATATAAGCCCATTTTTCTAAAGACATCACATACTACTTCAATATCTTCTCTATCAAAACTATCTAATTTATCAAAGTAATGTTCTTTCATTAATCTATGATTTTCTACTACACCAGTTAAATCTTCTGGATTCTCAGCAGAGAATCTTTCAAACTCATCTAATAGTTCTCTTTCAGTATCAGTAAGTTCTTCCTCTTCCATACTCGCTAATCTACCATATTGTTCAGTTCTAACCATTTCAAGTATTACATCTTTATTTAAATATTTATAGCTACTAAAGTTATAATTTTCAATCTTCTTAATATCAAAAGAACGTACAGTTAATTCTAATACATGAGCTCCCAGATTCTTCTCTATTAAATAAAACACTATATAAAAAACTTCTTTATTCTTTAAACCAGCACACATCATCAAATCAGACAAAGTAGCAAAATCTGCAAATAATTCTCCATATAATTCCCAAGATTCTCTAGGTACATTTAGAATTCTCGACATTTGTTTTCTAGTAGTACATCTATCAACATCTACCTTATCAATAGAATTTAATACTTTATCTTCTCTTCTATTTACTCTTTCGATAACTTTTCTTTCTATCTCACTAGCACTACTATCCAAGTAATTAATAAATTTTAACAACGTCTTATTCACAAATAAGCCCCCTTTAATTAGTACATCATAGTATATTTATAACTCTCATTTTTGTCAAATAAAAAGCTTGATATTTCTATCAAACTCTCTAATTAATATTTACTAAGTCCAATTGCTTCTGATATCGGTAATGAAATACATATTCCTTTACCAGGAGTTTTTATTCCAACTTCTTTAGAAATTTCTTCCATTACTTTATTTTTCTTTTCTTCATCAACTATATTTAGTACTAATTCTCTTTCTGGTTCAATATTAAAACCAAGTATTTTAGTTGGCATTACATTAGCTAAACCTCTAGCTTTTATAACAGTCCCACCATTTCCTCCTGCTCTCTTAGCAGCATTCATTACTTGTTCCAAATAACCTTCCATAACTATTGTTATAATCAAATGATACTTATTTTTATCTTCTTTCATTTCTTCATCATTCTCCCCAACATCAGATTTACTAAATACTTCTGATAAAAATTTATTAGAACTTGAAATAGGTATTGTAAAAGCAATTCCAGTTCCTTCTTTATCTAATTTAAATGTACTTTTTAATTTTTCTAATATTTTACTTTCTAAATAATTAGGTATTATTGCAAAATAAACATCTTTTCTTGTTTCTGCTAAACCAAAGTAATCTAAAAGACTAGGAGAAGCAGTTCCATTAGCATTAGATACAGTTTTTACTTTTATTCCAAATCTATTTAATAATAAATTAACTTTCTTATCATAACCTTCATCAAGTATGATTGCCATTAATAATATATTAACCATTACTAACCTCCCAATTATAATCTATAATACTATCATCAAGATTTTCAACTCTAACTATTACTTTACGTTTTATTTCATATATTAAACCTGTAATCTCAACAGTTATTATTGGTACTAAAGAAACTAAGGAAGCTAACCCAAAAGCATCTGTATAAACATTTCCACCTAAACTACAACAAGCGCCTATTGCTATCGGCAATAAGAATGTCGTAGTAAGTGATCCACCAGTCGCTCCCCCTGCATCAAATGCTATCGCTGTAAAAACTTTTGGTATAAAGAAAGTCAGTAATAATGCTAATCCATATCCAACTAATGCATATATCAAAAAAGACACTCCACTAAATACACGATGCATTGCCATACCAGCAGCCAGACTAACCCCAATTGCTAAAGCAATCTTTAACATGCTATTAGAAATACCACCCTCAGTAAATTCTTCTACTTGTTCAAGTAATACAACTACTGCTGGTTCTGCTATCGCAATAAAGAAAGCTAATACCATTATAATTGGAATCAACATATATTTATAATCAGTACCTGCAATATAATTCCCTATGTAATAACCCATATTTAAGAATCCTACATTAGCAGCTACTAAAAATATCGTTAAACCTAAAACAGTTATAATCGTACCAACTATTATCTTATGTAATTCCTTATTACTTACACGTTTCTTCTTAGTAACAAAATAATATACAAAAAATACTAATAATATAGGTGATACAGCTAGTAATACATCTTTAAAACATCCTATTAACTGAACAATATAATTACCATAACTAAAATTAGTATATATAGAATTATCAAATGCCATTCCAGTTTCATAGTTCATAAATAATCCTAAAAGTAATACCATTATAATAGGTCCTGTTGAAGCTAAAGCTACTAAACCAAAACTTTCTTCTTTAGCTTTTTTATCTATTCTACTTGCAACTAAGCCCATTCCTAAAGTAAGTATAAAAGGAATACTTATTGTTCCTGTTGTAACCCCACCAGAATCAAAAGCAACTGGTATAAAATCTACTGGTACAAAGAATAATAAACCAAATATAATTAGGAACCCTATTATTAACATTGTATTTAAGTTCCATCCAAACATTGCTCGAGCACTAGCTAGTAATACACAAACTCCTACTCCTAAACTTATTATAATTATTAATAACCAACTAGGTATTGAAGTTAATTGTTCTGCTAACACCAATAAATCTGGTTCAGCTACTGTAACAACCGTTCCTATTATAAAACTTACTATTAATATAAGTACTACCTTTTTACTTTTAATTAAATCTCTACCTATTTTATTTCCAATTAATACCATTGATAAGTCTGCTCCCCATGAAAATAAAGCAGATCCAAATATTAATAAAACTGAACTCATTAGAAATGAAATTAAAACATCTCTATCTACAGGAATTATTAATGTAATAATCTGTACTATAAGTACAATAGGTAAAATAGTTTCAGCTGCACTATATAAATTTTTCTTAAATTCTTTTAGCATTATACACCCTCACTATTCTATATATACTAGTATATCAAAAATTAAAAAAAGAAAATACTATAAATATTTTCTTTTAATAAACTATATAATTATGTTTTTCATATTCTATCAATTTTATTAAGTCTTTATATTCAATCGAAATAGTCTTTGTATTAACATTCGGATGACATAGTAATTTCTTATCAACCAAATCTTTATCTATTACTAAAGTAACTTTATTATCTTTATCATTTATTATTCCTAAAGGAGTAACACTCCCTTTACTTAAACCTAACAATGTATTTAAGTCTTCTTCACTACCAAAAGTTAATTTAAGTACTTTTAATTTAAAAGCTAAATCTTTTAAATCAGCTCTTTTATCATCTTTAAGAATATACAAATAATAATGTCCTTTTTTATCTGTTAAAAATAAATTTTTACACCCAACTCCTTCTAACATTCTCTCTAACTTATTAGCTTCTTCCACTGTATAAACAGCTGGATGTTCTATCTCATCATAATTTATTTTTAACTCCTCTAATACTTCATATATATTCATATCAATCATCTCTTATCATTTCATACAAACTAAAGTAACATTTCTACCACTATCTATTCCTTGTCCTCTATAAGAATGATAAGTATCACTATTACACTTAGTACAAATATTACTTAAATAAATATTTTCTTCTAATAAACCCATTCTAAGTAATTCTTGTTTATTAATACCTACTGTATCTATATAGTATTTATGTTTACCTTCCTTAACTTCTCCTAATTTAATAAATTCTTCTATATCAGTAAATTCTTTATTAAACATATCTACTACATCTTTATCTACTTCAAAACAACAACCCATTATACTAGGACCAATACATACTATAATATCTTCTACATTACTTGAAAATTCCTCTATCATAAGATTAATCCCATTACTTAGTATCTTACTTAAAGTACCTTTCCATCCTGAATGTATATTACCTATTACTTGATTCTTTTTATCATATAGAATAATACTTTGACAATCAGCTGTTGCAATTGTCAAAGCAACACCTTTTATATTAGTAACAACTCCATCAACATCATATAACTCACTATCAAGATTATCTTCATTTATTACTACAACATTATTAGTATGAGTCTGTCTTGGACTAATTATCTTTTTAAACTGATAATCACTCATACCTTGTAATATACTTCTTATTTCATCTCTACTTTGCTTCTTATAATTTATATCTAAACTTCTATCAGTAACAAAGTTAATTAATCCTTCATTATTTAGAATATCAAAACTATAATAGTTATTCATAATATCACTCCAATATATTATTTATCATATCATATTCTTCTAAATGATTAATTATCTCTCCCTTATTTATTAAATTATTAAGTTCTTCTTTAGTAAACCATCTAGCTTCACTAACTTCTTCCTCTTGTAAAGTAATACTATCTAAATCAACATCACTAACTATCTTATAAATAATAACAAACTCATTACTAAGTATCTCTTTATATTCAAACTTTTCTTTTATTCTATCTACATATTCCAACTTATACTTAGTATCATCTAAACCTAACTCTTCTCTAAGTTCTCTCTTAGCACTTACTAAAGCATCTTCCCCTGCACTAATATGTCCACCTACACTAATATCCCACATATTAGGAAATAAATCTTTATCAGCACATCTTCTTTGTAAAAGAATTCTTTTCTTATCTTCACTTATTATCCATATATGAATAGAACCATGCCATCTCCCAGTTCTATGTGCTTCCTTCTTACTTATCTTCTCTCCAGTAACTTCACCACTAACTTCATCAAGTATATCTACATATTCTTCCATTACTCATTCTCCTCATTATATCTACATACGATAGAAGGTCGATGTCCCCCAGTTCTTACCATCTTATCAGTCTCTATTATCTTAGGAGCTATCACTCTTCTAAATGCTGAATTAACTAATTCTCTACCAAGTAATAATTCATAAACTTGTTTTAACTGACCTATTGTAAATTCCTCAGGCATTAAATTAAACACGATATCAGTTGTATCTACTTTATGCCTTAAATCCATAATTCCTTTAATAATTATTTCATCATGGTCAAAAGCTAAATCACTCTTATTAATAATTTCATATTCATATTCTTTAGTTTTCTTATCTATCGTAATCTTTCTTACTTCATAAGTTATTACATCTTCATTATTTACTAAACGTACATTAATCGTACTATCTTTTTCTATAACTTCTATATCAAACCAAGCTACGTTATTATCTAATTCTTGATTTAAAATAGTTCTATCTATTAAAGCCATATAAGATGATGATACTGTTCTACCTCTTGGATCTCTATCTACTTTGTCATACACTCCAACTTGTTGCATATAAACATCTTTAAGTCCAGTTTCTTTTTCAAGTATTCTAAGAGATGCTTCTTTAGATGTTTCTTCTTTCTTTACATAACCTCCAGGTAAACACCATTTATCCATAAAAGGTTCTTTATTTCTCTTTACTAATAAAATACTAAAATATTTTTTAGGAAGAGAGCGCAAGTTATCGCTCTCTCTACTATCTATTCCAAATATTAATAAATCTGTTGTATAAGCTATCTTATCTATCATAATTTCTTATTAATCTCCTTCCAGTATCTAACAATTCTCTTTGTATTAAGTCAGGTACATTCTTACTAGGTATATCAGTTTCTACATTACACTCAGGACATCTTATTGTATAGTAAATATCATGTCCTCCTCCGTAATCATATGAATGAGTTAAGTAGATGTCTCCTCTTTCTACTAGTAGTCTAGCACCACATCCACAACCACCATTTCCTGAACCAGTACATTTTACTTCCATACTCCATCCAGGTCCTCTTTCCAATACTCTCATACCATCATCTCCTCACATAGTTACATTTTAATACAAAGTACCCGCACCTGTCAATATACTTTGTTACATTTTTATACAAAGTATTAAAATTTCATCAAAAAAGAACTATTTCTAGTTCTTAAATCATTCTCTTATTTCTTAATTCTTTTATATATTTAGCATAGCTTTCATCTAATTCTACTGCACTATAATCATGTACTGACTCTACTAACATTCCTGTTAAATCATAATAACTCTTCCAACTATCTGGTTCACAAGCAATCTTCATTGAAATATCTCCAGTACATCTTTTAGTTACTATTCCATTAAGTGCTTGTTGTGATACTAAAGCTCCACTACCTTTACAATCTACAACAACAGAAAAATGTCTCCTCGTATTTAAAGCTCTCTTGTAATAATTCATAAAGAAATTCAAATCAACAAAACCTAATCTAAGATTTGTTATATCTCCTTGAAAAGTTCCTGTCTGAAGTAATTTAACATATTCCTCACTATAAAACTTCTTAGCTTCTTTAAGCATCTTTGAAAATTCACTTATATCACAAACATCATCAAAACCAGGATTTATCATTAATCTATTAACAGCATTTATAAAAGACTTCATCTTCTCATTTAACTTATCTAATTCAACTTGTCTCATAGTTTGTTCTACTATTTGATCAACTAATAAAACACTAGTATATTCTCTAGCTATTGTCTTCACTTGAAAAACATCACACTTAACTGGAATTTCTACAATAGGTAATGAATATTCATCTATATAAATCGCTACTGGTTCAGTATTATCTAATTTAACTGGATACTTCTCTGCCATACTTTGTAAAAACTTCGTACGTTCTTCTCCTTCATATCCATATAAAAACTGATGCCAAGCATGTTCTACTATTGAATCTCTCATATAATCATTCATCAAAACCACCTGTCGTTAGTATAACACAAAAAAAGAAAGTATCTCTACTTTCTTAGCTTACTTTTTCAACACTTTCAATATTAATTTTTGTTATTTCTATACCATATTTATCTTTTATTTTAGAATTAATACTTTCTATCATTTCTTTAGTAAATTCTTTTTCATTTTGCATCTCGGCAAAAGTCTTAGATTTCATATTAAGTATATAAGTTGCTTTTATTTCTGTATTAATTAATCTATAAACAGCTTCCATTGTTGTATCAAAATCTTCAGTACTTAAAATACTATCATAATATACTTCCACATTCTGTACTGTATAATCGTAATTACCTTTTATATGGAATCTAATACTACCTTCAGTTTCATCTTTAAATGATATTGGTGAAGTAGTACCAAATGTATAATTCATATTATCATAATTAACAAAGTAGCAAGCCTCTAATTCATCATTATCATTCTTTTTATATTCAAGTTCAACTTTCTCTTCAGGATTTACTGTTTCACTCCATTCTCCATTTTTTATTTTAACAAAACCTTGATTCTTAGAAAGTAAAACATTCACATCTCCTTTAAGTAAATCAATATCTTCTTGTGTACAAGTATAAACTACTTTCTCACCCTCATACTTTAATTCTGGAACTTTAGAACAACCAGTTACTACAAATAAACACATTAACAATATAATCATTTTCTTCATATTTATCACCTAACTAAAGTATAACACAAAAAAAGAAAGCATTTCTACTTTCTTATTCATCAGCATAATTATCAAAGTAACCTTGAATATAAACTATTGGTGTTCCTTTATCTCCAGAACCACTTGTTAAATCACATAATGAACCAATTAAATCAGTTAGTCTTCTAGGTGTAGTACCTTGAGTTTCCATCTTACCTTTCAAATTCTTGTCTTTAGCTTTAATTTCTTCTTTCATTGCTGCAACTAATTCTTCACCAGCTAAATCTTTATATTTATTATCTGAAATATATTTTAATTTAAGTTCATTTGGTGTACCAACTAAACCATCTGTATAAGCAGGACTTACTACTGGGTCAGCCAACTCCCAAATCTTCCCAATTGGATCTTTAAAAGCTCCATCTCCATAAACCATTACTTCTATATTCTTACCAGTTTTTTCTTTTAACATTTCTTGAATCTTTTTAACTAAAACATCTCCAGTTTTAGGGAATAATTTTAATCTTTCTTCAGTTGACTTATTAGAACCTAATAAACCATACTCTGGATTACATCCACCAGTACTTCCAGGTACCGCCATTACATCAGTTAAACCAAATACTGTAACTCCCCTTTTAGATAACAACTTCTTAGTTTTCTCTCTAGTATGAATATCACATACCAATACATTCTTAGTATATTCTAATATAGTCTTAGGATCATTAGAGAAGACAAACTCTACTTCACAATCTTCACTCTTAACTAAGTCTCTATAGAAATCTACCATATTAATTCCTGTAAATGGATGTAAGAACTTACCAAAAGTTCTTTTATATTGAGTTTCAGTAATTACACTACTTAAGTTATATTTACTCTTCTCAAATACATCTTCATCTAATATTCCATTACCAACTTCATCTGAAGGAAATGATAATTGAATATATAACTTCTTCATTCCTCTAGCAATTCCTTTTAAACAAATAGAAAATCTATTTCTTGAAAGTATCGGAAATACTAATCCTAACTCTCCTGAAGGATATTTCTTCTTAACATCTTCTGCAATATCATCAACACTTACAAAGTTACCTTCTGCTTTTCCTACTACTGCTTCCGTAACTGCTACGATATCTCTGTCTCTGAATTTGAATCCTTCCTCTTCATGAGCAGTCATAATTGAATCAACGACTATAGTAGCTAAATCATCTCCTGCCTTAATAATTGGTGCTCTAACACCTCTGACAACTGTTCCAATTGTTCTCATACTCATACCTCCAAATCTATTATAACAACCTAATAAATTAATCAAAAATGAATATTTATTATGCCTGTTATATTCAAAAGTTATACATTAAAAAAAGTAGACTTATCCTCTAAATCTACTTTTTCATTCTAGAAGCATTTTTTCTGCTTCCACCTAATCTTTGTTCAATCTTTCTTAAATGCTCTAATACTGCTATTGCATATTCATCTCCATATTCAGCTAAAGCATTAATCATTGTTCTATCATAAGAAAATTGAAATTTAATACCATTTTTATCTACACCAAAATATCTATCAACATCTTTAGCTATGATAGTATTTGTTTCTACTCTTCTTTCAAATTCATTATAATTTTTTAATAACTTTATACGTTTAGAATCAATAAGTTTAACACTTAAATCAATTCCTTCTCTTTTCATCTCTTCTTGAAATTCAGTATATGTAATCTCCCCTTTATTAAACTTACTTAATAATAGTCCAATTCTTACAATATCTTGATTATCAAGAATTTCTCCATAATATACAGCATCCATCGCGTTACCACCCCACCAACTAAATTATATCATACAATAGAAAAAAGAATGAAATTATTCTTCATTCTTCTTAACTACTTTAACTTTTCTAACTACTTTTTTAACTGGTTCTTTAGCTAAAGTCTTAACACTACTACTATTAGCAGTTGCTGGTTTTAATTTATTAATTACCATAGGTGTAACAAATCCCATACCATAACCTATTAATAAACAGAAGAAACAAGCTATTATATAAATTCCAAAATCAGATTTTTCACTTTGTATAGCTTCTTTATTTATATTAAATTTATATTCAGTTTCTACTCCACTTTCACTTATAGCTTTTACTGTAATAACACTACCATCTTTAATACTTTCATTACCTTCAATTATGTAGTTAGCTCTATCATCTTCCATTAAAATATTAAATAATAAATCTTTTTCATTACTACCAACATTAATGTCATATTCAAAAACACCTTCTACTAAATCAAAATCATGACCAAAAATATCTATAGATGAAACATTATTATTATCAGACATTTTCTCGGCTTCTGTTAGTCTTTTTATATTTAAAGTATATGTTTTTGTAGCACCTGATTCACTAGTTACTACTATTGTTGCAATATTATCTCCAACTACTAAGTCAGTATTATTTATTACCATAGTAGATTTACTATCTTCAACTATTGCAGTTATTTCTACTCTTGTTGTTTCATAAGGAACACTAACATTGTAATTTAATGTATTCTTATCAAATGATATAGCTCCTGCACTTAATGAAAGAGATATTAAGTTATTATTTGTACTTCTATTATCTTCTCTAGTTATATTAATAGTATAAGTTTTTACTTTTTCATTTTCCGCTTTTACTTTTACTAAAACAGCATTTTTTCCATAATTTAAATTAACAGTTCTAGCTCCATAGCCTGATACAAATGATGCTTTACTATCCTCTACAGTTGCACTTATCTTCACACTTTTAACATCTGCAGCTACATTCAAATTGTATAAAGTAGTATTTTTATTAAAAGAAATAGTTCCAACAGATGTACTTAAAGAAGATAAATTATTATTTGTACTTCTATTATCTGGTCTAGTAACTACTATTGTATATGTCTTAGTATCTCCGGATTCACTAGTTACAATTACTTTAAAAGTATTTTTTCCATAGCTTAATGTCTTACTACCTGTTCCACTAACTTTAGCTTTAGAATCAGCTGTAGTAGCACTAATTGTTGTACTAGCAGCATTAACTGTTGCTGTATAACTTGTAGTACTTGCACTAAAGCTAGGTGATAATGTCCCATTATTCAAAGATAAACTTCCTAAATTGTTATTAGTTGATTGTACAGTAATTGTTTTAGTATTTACTGAACCACTTAATGTATTATAACTAGAATCAGTACCAGCAATATTAGTCAATGTAACTGTTGCACTACCAGAACTAGGCATTTTAAAAACTAATGTACCAAAAGTTGTTTTAGATGTAAAAGGATTTCCAGTTATTCCTAATGAAAAACCAGTACTAGTATTTTGATAAGCAGTCCATCCAGAACCTAAAGTAAATGACTTAAATGTTCCATTTTTAATACTCCAATTTCCTTGAACACCTGATAAATTTGACCCACTAGGTGTTGCACTAAATGTACATTTAACTTCTGAAGATGCCTTTGCAGATGAAGGACAATCTATCGAAATAGAAACACTAGCTGCCTTTACATAAAAAGGAACTAAAAACATCATTAATATCAAAAATATAAATTTCTTCATTCTTACCACCCTAACGTCATTGAATTATCTATTGTATAATTAGCTGTTTTAACTACATCAGCTATATTAATATAATTATCTTGTGCTACATTAGCTGCTACCAATAAATAATCTTTATTCAAAATATTAGAACTAATTGTATGATTGGCAATCTTAACTACATCAGCTATATTTACATAACCATCTTCTGTTACATCACCATAAACAACTATAATATAATTTTCAACCTTCATTCCCGTATATACATATCCTGAAGTACCTAAAGAACTAGGTTCTAATAAACCTTTTACATTAGTAATAAATGTTGTTTTATAAGTTTTAGGTGGTACATAAATATAACCATTATCATCATCTATTGTATAAACACTACTAGTAAGTGGATCATTTAAATAGAAACTTACTTCTCCTACATAATTTCCATCATAATAAACCGTTAAAATACGAGTCCCACTATAATAGTTTTTATTAATACCTAAATATATATAACTATTAGAATATTCCATTAAATCTGGTTTATATTCAAAGCCATCTGTTCCAGTTAAAACAAATTCTAGTTTACTAGTATCAATATTAGAATAATTAAATTTAATGTTTATATCATAGTATTTTGTTCCAACTGATACTTTAGCACTTCCAAGTTCAATATAATAACTAGCATCATCAGTAAATGCTTTTATTGAAGCAACTAATACAGTACCATCATAATCAGATAAATCAGTCCAACTAGTACCATTTGATGATGCAAATGTTCTCCCTGAATCTACAGATACTGGACTATATCTAGTTGAATCTTTCATTGATACTGGAATAGGCATTGTACTAGTATCCATACTATAATAAACAGCAATTGAGTAATCAGTAATATTTTTATTTAATAATATCGGATTATCTAGTTTATGTGTAACATATCCAGAATGGTTTAAATCACCACTACCTATTAAAGTCATATCACTTATTTTACTACCACTTCCATTACCTTCCATATAATAGATTTGATAACTACCAGTACCATTACTACCTATAGTAATTTCTTTTAGTAATTCGTTTTTACCACTTGCTTTAGTAAAGACATTCATTGCATATGCTTCTGTTGAACCAGTATTTCCATAATAATATCCAAAATATTGATTATAGCCTAATTTATCAAGTATATAAGCATTATCATTTATATCATCATCTACATCAATTACAGCCATTATTTGATCACAAGTACGTACATCTTCATAAGATATATAATTATAACCATCTTTACTATATTTTGTTCCATAAGAATTTTGTACTATCCAAGCTCCATTAGATTTAGGTCTATTTTTTGAAGAAAAATTATTCTTTGAATAGTTATCATCCCAACCTATTATTGTAACTGCATGGTTAATTGCACTCGTTCCATTATAATAATAAGCTCCTGTTGAAGAATTATAATAATCTTCTGATATTAACATATATGATGAAGCAGCTACTGCTCCATATTGATAGATGTAATTTTTTATTTGAGTTATTTCGCTACTTGTACAAGCAACTCCACCTGTTCCTATACTTAAAACAACGTCATTTACATCAAATACAACATCTTGATCTATTTCACTTATATCAATAGTACTTTCATCTTCTTCAAAAGGCATATCTTCTTCTAATACTGGACCTAACCCATTAGCTAAATAAGAAGCTGCCATATGATAATCTCCACCTGTACCAGGACTTCTATTATATCCATATTCATTTATTTTATTATTTTTAAATCCTCTTGTTGATGCATATTCAATATGTCTTGTTGAAAAAAGATATTCTTCACCATATTTTATTTCTATTAAAGTTTCTAAAACTGTTGTTGTTGAAAAAGCCCAACAACCACCAGTTGAACCTTGATTTTTTAAAACTGGTGCATAATCAGTTGTTCTTAAATCATATTTACTTGGTAATGTAGCTTGCATACTTTCATTAAACATTGAATCTATTTTCGAAGTAACACTAGATACAGCTATATTTGTTTTATCAGCTGAGCTATCGCAATAAGCTGGTCTCATTACTTCATTTTGTTCTTCTTCACTTAATTCTAACCAAGCAGCATATTCATCGCTCATCTTACATCTAGTAAGTACTGGTTCTAAAGCATAAGTTTCTTTAGTAATTAAAGCACACAAAAAAAACAAATATAAAACAAGAAATAAATTTTTAATAAACTTTCTTTTTTCCATACTTACTCTTACTACTTTCCTATTATCTATCATAATAAGTATAAAAAAATATTCTATATTAGTCAATAAATCAAAAGTAATTTATAAAAAAAAGACAGCTTAGCTGTCCTACTTTGTTCCGAAGATTCTATCTCCTGCATCACCAAGTCCTGGTACTATATAACCATTTTCATTTAGTTTTTCATCTATAGCTGCACAATATATTTGTACATCAGGATGTTCTTCTTGCATTTTCTTTATTCCTTCTGGGGCTGCAATTATTGCTAAAAACTTAATTTTCTTAGCACCACTTTCTTTTAACATTGTTATTGCATCACAACCAGAACCACCTGTTGCTAACATTGGGTCTAATACAATAACTTCTCTATTTTCTATTCCTTTCGGCATTTTATAATAATATTTTACAGGTTTTAAAGTTTCTTCATTTCTATAAAGACCAATATGACCTATTTTAGCATTAGGCATAACTCTAATTAAACCTTCTAACATTCCTGTTCCTGCTCTAAGAATAGGTACAAAAGCATATTTATCTTCATTTAACTTTTTACCTTTCATAGTACACATCGGTGTTTTAACTTCTACATCATCTAGTTCTGCATCTTTCATAGCTTCATAACATAATATAGTTGCTAATTCACTAATTAGTTCTCTAAACTCCTTTGTTCCAGTCTTTTCATTTCTTAAAATACTTAACTTGTGTAATACCAATGGATGCTTTAATTCTACTACTTCCATAAATAACCCTTTCTGTAAAGAATATTTTAAATATATTCTTAAGACCGATTATACCACATATTTCCTTAATTTAATTAACTTTCTTTAAATATAACTACTAGTTATGAATACATCTGTATTTGACTTTTTCTAAAAATAGATTAAAATAAAAGACAAGTTTGATGTCTCTCGGACTCAAACTGAACCCCGAGTATTAAGAAAACTATTTTACACCAAGAATATTTAGTTTTTGTTGTACTCTCTTTTATTTTGACAATAAAAGAATAGATTGAGGAGAATTCATGAAAAAAATAATGTTTTTTAGACCTCTATACAGCCTAGGCGGTACTGAGATCGCAATGTTAAACTTGGTAAAAAAACTAGAAGGATATGAATTATATATTGGATACAGTGATAAAACTTCTGATAAACATTTATTAGAACGTTTTGCAGAATATGCTACTATTATTGATCTTAATGAAGTTGAAGATTTTGAAGTAGATGCCTTCATTACTTGTTCAGCTCATTATAATCTAGTAGAAGCTGTTAAAAATATCAAAGCAAAAAAAACAATGCTTTGGATTCACCATTTAGTTAATGTTGAAACTACTGTTTTAGCAGATGATGAAGAAACAAAAAAATTAGATTACATAGTAACAGTTAGTAATACAACAGCCAACTTATTAAAAGCAATATTTCCAAAAATTTCTCAAAAGATAACAGCAATTTATAATGTAATAGATGAAAATGAAATTAAGGAGATGTCAAACGAACCTATCGAATTACCTTTATCAAATGAATTAAATCTAGTAACAGTATCTAGAGTTTGTAAAGAAAAAGGTTTTGAAAGAATGATTCATTTAGTCAAAAGTCTTAAAGAAAAGAATATTAATTTTAAATGGTTCATTGTAGGTGGTAATTATTATAAAGAAGAATTTGAAAGAATACATAAACTATATGAAGAGTTTAAAGATAACTTTGAATGGTTTGGATTCATTGATAATCCACATAATATCGTTAAACAATGTGATTATTCAGTCTTATTAAGTGACGATGAAACATGGGGATTAGTTCTAACAGAAGCAATGATTCTTGGAACACCTTGTATATCTTCCGACTTTCCAGTAGCATTCGAACAAATTAAAGATGGAAAAAATGGTATTATTTTAAGTAATATAGACACTGATTCTTATAAAGATAGAATTCATGATATAATAGAAAATAAAGAAAAATATAAAAAAGCAGTTAGCAAATTCTGTTATAAAAATGAAACTATTCTAAGAAAGTGGGCTGAATTATTTAATGACAAACAAAATTAAATTTTCTATTATAGTACCTAACTATAATAAAGAAGAATATATAAATGATTGCTTATCTAGTATATTTAATCAAACTTATACTAATTATGAAGTAATCTTTATAGATGATGGTTCAACTGATAAATCAGTTGAAATAGCTAAAAATTATAATGTTAATTTACTTCATACTAAGCATACCCATGCTGGTGGAGCTAGAAATAAAGGATTAGAAATTGCTACCGGCAATTACATAATCTTCTTAGATAGTGATGATTATTTCACTACTAATTCAGTTCTAGAAAAATTAGCTAATCAAATTAACGATGAAGATATAATCTTCTTAAATTATACAAGAGATGACTTTGGTAAAACTTCTTTAGTCGAAGAAACTAACAATGATATTTCTTATATAATCGAAAATACTAAAAATCTAGGATGTCCTACTAAATGTTTTAAAAGAACTATTTTAGAAGGTTTAAGATTCCCAGAATGTAAAAGATACGAAGATATAAACTTTGCTTTAGAAGCAATGTGTAAAGCTCAAAAATACACTTTCTTCCAAGATTCTTTCTTCACTTATCGTAAAACTGCATCAAGCAACACTACTACTGAAGTAACAGGTGATGCTATGTTAGATATTTTAGAAGAATTAGTAAAAATGCATCGTTTATGTTTAAAATATCCTAAATACAAAATAAATTTAATTAATAGAATTAAAAGAGATCGTTTAAAAGAGCGTCTTGATATTCTAGAGCATTTAATTGAATTTGATGAAAATAAATTTAAAGAATATTTTAATTAAAACTAAAAATACATAACTTAACTGTTATGTATTTTTTCTATGTCTATATCTTCTATATTTAAACCTCGTGATTCTAAACTACCACGAATACTTTCTAAATCACGATATAATCCATATTTAATTTCACTTTCTAATCCTTCATACTCAAAAGCATCTTTACTTGTTAATAACTCTTTATCTATATCATAGTTTAATTCAATAAATTCATATGATATTGAAGCATTCTCTTCACTATCTATATCTCCACTAATTATCATATAACCAGCTTTAGTAACATTTTTATAACTAGCATCTCTATCTTTATGTCGATATACTTCAAAAGTATTTCCCACCGAACCAGCATTTACTATTGTTCTATTAAATACTTTCATCATATAAGATTTATGTATATGTCCACAAACAACAATATCAGCTACTTTTTGACTAACTGTATTTTCACTTGGTAAAAACATCTTATAATATGTATCTAAGTTATCCATATCACCTACATAACCATTAATTCTATCTGGTGTAGCATGATAAAAACGCACTAAATTACCACTTAATTTCATTTCATAAGAATAAGGCAAACTAGCTAAGTATTCTCTATCTTCTTCTGTTGTATTAGCTCTATTATATTGTAATCTCTTATTATTTATTTCATTATCAGCTTCTATAAAACTACTAAAATAATAATCACAATTACCTTGAATAACTACATCACAATTTTCTCTTACTAACTGAATACATTCATGTAAATGTCTCCCTTTAGCAATTATATCTCCTAAACAAATAATCTTATCTACATTACGTTTCTTAATATCATCTAACACAGTTCTTAAAGCTTCTAAATTACCATGTATATCTGATATAATAGCTATCTTTTCCATAAAATACCTCCTATTTAGTAATTACTATTAACGGAATTCTCATTTCATCTTCCGTAAATCCAGCATGCATTGCTGCATGTTTATCTGACTTCTGTGAATATCTTATATACTTATCCCCAACCGCTAACGCAAAATAATCCCCCAAAGAATCTCTAAATAACGGATGTTCTTCTCCTGTACCAAATATCTTATTATATAGTATTTCTTCTCTTGTTTTCAAAACAAAATCATTACCAAAGTACTCATTAAATAACTTAATAAACTCTTCTTCTCTATCCTTTTTAACTTTCATAGAACACATTCTATCTTCAATAGATACATCTCCATCTAAAGTATCAAAGAAATCTTTATATTCACTAAGTACTACATCAGTACAATTATAATGTCCATGATCAGCAGTAACTATTACTAAAGTATCATCATCTAACTTAGAACACATCTCTTCAATCTTCTCATTTATATATTTTATTTTTGTTACTGCAACATCACTATCTACTCCATATTCATGCATTGAATAATCAGGATCTTCATAATAAGCATATACATACTTCTTACCATCCTTCTTACATTCATAGTAGATTCTATCTAACATATCATTTAAATCAAAATATTTCTCACTACCAAAAGGAAATAATATCTTAGCTTTATACTTTCCTATATCATTTATTTGTTCACATATATTCCTATATCCATAATATTTTCTTGCTACATTGTATGAAGATGCCAACTTCTGACTATCTTTCAGTTTATTCTTAAACAAAGTAACAATCTTATCTTCAGGTTTAACATACAAGTCCCAACCTAACCAACCATGTTCACAAGGATTTAAACCAGATAGCATAGAAGTTGTAGCAGCGGTCGTCGTACTAGGAACAACTGAAGAAATATCTCGAATAGTCTTCCTAACCAAGAAACTCTCACTACCTAAAGCTCTCTTCATAATATTAAATCCCATCCCATCACATAGTATCACTACTACATTTCGAGGTCTCATCCTATTTAACAAATCATCTATATCCTTAATCCCATTATGCTTAGTATCAAGTTCAAAATATTTCATAATAGAACAAGCTAAATTAGTAATAGAATCTTCATAATTTGGCAATATCATACTATCACTCCTATTAAAATATTATAACACAAAAAAGAAGACTATTAAGTCTCCTTTACACTATTTATTTCATTGCTTTATGTGCATCTACAGCAGTTTTAGCTTTTCGCGCAACATCACTCAATTGACTACTTAGTTTATTAACTTCATCCATTTGTAAATCAGCATTTCCTGTATTAGCTAAATCATCAATTTTATTGCCTACTATACTAGAAGCTAATCCTAATAAAGCAGTTGCACCTGTAAATACAGCTTCATCTACACCAGGTACTGGGTCTATAATTATCCAATCAAGTGCTGCTACAACACCAACTACACCAGTAGCTGCCTTCAATATATTATTAGTAACTTCTAATCTATTAATTTTAGCAGCAACTTCATCACTCATTGCTAGATTGTTATATTTTCTTTTTATCTTTTCAATCTTTTCCTTTTTTTCAGGAACAATTACAGCTTCTCTACTCATTTTCATCTTCCCCCACTTGTTTAGATATTTCATTATAATAAGCTACTACTAAGTCCTTTTCAGCTGAATCAATACCAACTATTTGCATATTTTCTCCTTCAGCGATAACTTCACCTAGTAATACGCCTCCATTTTCATTATATGGATCATCATCAATTAAACCATACATAATAAATTGTTTATCCAAATCTGGTATTCTAAACATTCCTAACATAGATACTTCAACTTTATTACCATTTTGGTCTTTTACTTTTATCGCATTAACTTCTCTCATATAAAGCCTCCTACTATAAAAAGTATATCACATAATACTATTTTCTAAAATGACCAAATCTTGCTCTTTCTTCATAACAAGTATTTCTTAAATCTAAATCATTAATTATATTTCTAGGTTTACACTCTTCATATAAATCTTTAGAAGCACTTAGTTCTCCTTTATCAGTATTAATATAAATAGCTAATGGTTCTTCAACACCAATTGCATAAGATAATTGAACTTCACACCATTCATAATTTTTATTTTGTCTTAAGATATCTTTCGCTATCTCTCTTGCTTTATAAGCAGCACTTCTATCTACTTTAGTTGGATCCTTACCAGAAAAAGCTCCACCACCTACTTTAGCAAATGATTGATAACTATCTACAACAATCTTTCTTCCAGTTAAACCTGCATCACCTGCAAATCCCCCTATCAAGAATTTACCTGTCGGATTAATTAAATATTCTTCTACTAAAACATCATACTTCTTACATATCATCTCTGCTATTTCAATTAACTTTCTATCTGTAGATTTTCTATCAACTTCTGTATTTTGATAACATATTGTAAAAGTTTTAATCTTCACTAATCTATTACCTTCATAATACCCAGTTATCTCTGCTTTACCATCAGGTAAGAATCTCTTATCTTCCATTCTCAACTTATCATAAGCTTCACTAAATTCTTGTAATATAACCATCGCTTTAGGTAAATACTTATCAGTTTCAGAAACTGCATATCCAAACATCATTCCATTATCTCCAGCACCTAAAACTTCTTCATTAGTTCCTAAAGCTATATCAGGACTTTGTTTACCTAAATTATCTATTATTTCTAAATCTGTTTCATAACCAACATCACTAAGTACTCTTTTAGTAATACTAGCTACATCAAATTTAGCTTCAGTCGTAACTTCACCAGTAATAAATATCTTTCCTTTACCACCCATTACTTCAATACCAGCTCTAGTTAACTTATCTTGTCTTAAACATTCATCAAGTATTGCATCACTTATTTGGTCACATACTTTATCAGGATGTCCTCTAAATACTATTTCATTACTATATAATTTCATCTTTCTTCCTCCTTCTTATCTCATAAAAAAATACCCAAGATAACCTTGAGTACTAAAGTTATCTTATCGTTCTAGCTTTACCACCTAATCTAATAGGTTGGTGTGACTTCTAAGGGCTAGTCCCTCCATCACTCTTTATAAGATATATAAGTATTATAACATACCAAATTTTTAAATTAAACTATTTTAAAAACATTCTGTTTCATCTTTACTAATTTGTTCTAATAAACCATTTTTTTCTTTAAATCTATAAACACTACAAGTTGCTGTTTCATAATCTAAACCATCCATAATATAAATAAAGTATTCTTCATCTTCATCACACCCTAATAATGGAATACTACCACTTATAGGAGAATACATAATATTTGTATCTTTTTTATTAACTACTAATGTTTCTTTACCATTATCAGTTCTTACTAAATTAATTTTACCATTATCATTAGTTAAATAATAATCTTTAGTTAATGCTTTAATTCTATCTTCCTTGTTTTCAATAATCTTAACTAAGTTTCCTTCATAATCATATACATAAATATCATTAATCATTATAGAAATAGTACCATCACTATTATAATGAGAAGTAAATAAATCTTTATCCATACCATCAAATTGCTCTGGTAACATATCAGTTTCTACAATAACATCTAAATCTTCATTTAAGACATATGTAGTAGAATGTGCACCACCTCTACCAAGTTCAATATCTACTTGGTAAGCAACTTTATCACCTATCATCACTTTCCTCATATATGACGCATTTACAAAAGAAGCTTTCAAATTAGCATATTCATCATATACATACATATATTGTACATAATCATCTCCAGAAACATATCCAGAAACAATATAATAATCATCTATGGAACTATATCCAGTTGTTACAAATCCTTCAACAAATCCATTTTCATCTTTTACTGTTTCTTTAACTCCATCTTCTTTTTTTACTTTCTCTACTTTTTCATCATCTTTTAAGACTTCTTTACCTACAAATAATCCTAAACCAAATAATAGTCCTCCAAGAATTATTCCTAATATCACATAAATAACTTTCTTTTTCATCTCAACACCTCTTATTATATTAATTATATCAATAATCCAGAAAAAATCTAGACACACCTATCTAGATTTTTTTATATAACTTAATACTCTTTCTTTAGATGGTAAATCACATGTATGAATACTTGATACTAAGGCATTTCTATTAAATGGAACATAAACTTTCTCAATATCAACATCCCCATCTTTTCTTTCTCTTAATACATAGTAACAAGCTTTATTAGTTTCTTCCTTATCAACAAATCCCATACTTACAGCTCTTAAAGTAAATATATCTGTATTATCTAATTTATCATCTATTTCAAAATGAACATGTCCTTGTAATATACAATCATAATCAGTAACCAACTTACCACCAAATAATGGTTCTTCTCTAGCTGCTACATATCCTTTAACTATTGAAATATTCTCTTGATTACTAACGGCACATCTTGTAATTTTTTCTAACGTTTCATCACTATTAGTAACTCTAAATTGTTGTGAAGAATTACTATTAATATGTCCTCTATAATAAGTATGAACACTTCTTTCTCTAAAATCCCATCTTACATCATTCGCAAAATGACATAAAGCAAATTTTCTATTTCCAACAGTCAAATCTACTGAAGCCGGAAAAGCTCTTAACTTACTAATTCTAAGTTGACCCAACTTGCTTTCTGTCCACAACTGATTCTCTAATTTAGCATCAACTAAATACGGAAATGGTTCTACTCCTAAAGTATTATAGTACTCAGCATTACCAGCTATTGACTTAACCCCATAATCTTCTAATAAATCAAATACTTCTACTGGATTAGGTCCTAAACCAACATTATCTCCTAAAGAATAAATATCTATAATACCTCTTCTTCTAATGTCTTCTAGTATAGCAAGTGTCGGTTCATACATAGAATGACAATCTGCAAACACAGCAATCTCCCTGCCTGTATAAATAGCATCTTCTTTCTTAATTGAAACATTAGGTCTTAACATTTTAAGTATCTCTTCTACTTCTTTTATATCTCCAACCTTAGTTTCTACTTCTAAATCATTAACAAATACATACTTTGGATTATCTATTGCTTCTTTTACATTCTGTGTAATTATAAATGGTAATCCATATTTTTCATGTATCTCCATTTCTTCCTTTGAAGGTTTCCTATTACCTGGTAATACCAATCCACATACTTTTAAACCTTCTCTATATAATAGAGCTTCAGCATTTTGTTTTACTACTGCACTAGTTTCTAAAATACCTCTCTGCATCCTACTTATATTACCTACTTCAGAAGAATTATTTCTTACTATATAATTAGTTCCCATATTTGAAATAGAACTACATATAAACTTACCATTAGGTACATAGTCATAAGCTACTATAACATTATCTCTATCCCAATAATATTTTTGACCTCGATAACTAATCGGACTTACTGAGATAAAATTACTATCACCAGTAGCAACACCTTTAATAACATCTTCTATTTTTTCTTTTCTACTTAGAATATGTCCATATAAACAATAATTCTTATCACTAAAATTAAATACTTCTCCACCATATTCTAAACATTTCTCAATATCTAAACA
>CAVAGO010000025.1:0-25617 GCA_963588075.1 bacterium
AAAAAGATGATTTGCAACTTCATCAATTTACTATCTACATTATACGTGATATAATAATCCTAGATAGGAGAATATCAATGAATGCACTAAATAATAAAAAAACTAAACTTATAATAGTAGGAGTCCTAATTGTTATATTTATAATAGTCATGATAGTAAGCATGTCCAAAAATCCAAGCAATCCAACTCCAGTAGAACAAACTCCTACCAAGATAGAACTAACTGATGAATTAATAAAAGAAATGGACCGTAAAATAACTTTATTAAGATATGGTAATTACTGTGAAATAGGTACTAACAACGAATATATGAATGGTTGTTTATATCGTCAAAACGTTACCACAGTAGATGAACTAAATAATAGATATCGTCTTTATACTTTAGTCCTAGCTTTAGATAATGCTATGGAATCAAAAATAAACTACGTAGTAGGTAATATCATTGTTGGTGGTATAAACTTTAGATACACTCAAGAATTTAGTAAAATGGAATTTGAAGAAGAATACAATCAATTATATGGTGAAGGAACAATTAACTATAATGAACTAAACGAAATGACTATCTTCCCATACATTAGATATGATGAAACAAGATCAAAAATATTCTATCAAACAACAGGTGAGAAAATCGAAATAACACCTAATGAAGTAATAGAGTATATAAATGATTACGAATCTGATGAACAAAACGTCTATGTCTATGTTTCAACAGCATTCATTGCTCCAACAGGTTCTGGCTCATATGGCGTATATGCTGATTATAGTCGTCAAAACTTAGTAAAAACACTAACAAACTCAAGTTATGATAAGACTACTATAATAACTAAAGACAACTATCAAAGCTTTGATAACTACAAATATACATTCACTAAAAATGAAGCAGGAGCTTTAATTTTTAAACAAGTAGAACTAGTTAAATAAGGAATAGAAATATTCCTTTTTTAATGGAAAAAAACAAATATTTTGATATAATAAAAACTGGTGATAAAAATGGAAGAAGTAATTAAATACCTAGTAACTTCACTAGGATTACAAGAAACACAAATTAAAGAAGTATTATCGATGCTGGCTGAAGGAGCAACAATTCCTTTCATAGCTCGTTATCGTAAAGATAAAACAGGTAACTTAAACGAAGATCAAATAAGAGTTATCGAAGAACAATACAAATATCAAGAAAATCTTTTAAATAGAAAAAATGATGTTATTAGATTAATTGATGAAAAAGGTATGTTAACTCCTGAAATACAAGAATCTGTCCTAAAATGTACTAAGTTAACAGAAGTAGAAGACATCTACCGTCCTTATAAAGAAAAGAAAAAGACTAAAGCAAGTGAAGCTATAAAAAATGGTTTAGAACCACTAGCTAAAATGATTATGTCATTCCCAACTAATGGAACATTAGAAGATATGGCTAAAAAATTTGTTAATGAAAATGTTAAAGATACAGCAGCAGCTCTTGAAGGAGCAGGTTATATCATAGCAGAATGGATTAGTGATAATGCTGCTTATCGTAAATGGATTCGTTACAACGTATTCTCAAACGGTACAATAACATCTAAACTAAAAAAGAATGCTGAAGATGAACACAAACTATATGAAATGTACTATGAATTCACAAATCGTGTTAAGTATATTAAACATTACCGTGTTTTAGCTTTAAATAGAGGAGAAAAAGAAAAAATCCTAACAGTATCTATTGACATGGATAACGACGCTATACAAAGCTATCTTGAAGGTAAATTAATAAAAAACAAAGACTCATTCGTAGTAGACTTAGTAAAAGATTCTATCAAAGATTCACTTAAGAGATTAATCCTACCAAGTATCGAAAGAGAAATCCGTAGTGAACTAACTGAAACGGCCGACAAACAAGCTATCGAAACATTCTCTACAAACCTAGAACACCTTCTTTTAACAAGACCAATCAAAGGCATGGTAGTACTAGGATTCGACCCTGGTTACGTTAACGGATGTAAACTAGCAGTAGTAGATAAAAACGGTAAATACCTAGATTCAACAGTAATCAAACCATTCTTAAATGGTTCTAACCAAGACAAATACATAGAACAAAGTAAAGTAATAGTTAAAAACTTAATTGAAAAATACAATGTTGACATAATTTCTATCGGTAACGGAACAGCTTCTCGTGAATCAGAAAAATTTTGTGCTGAATTAATTAAAGAATACAATCTAAATTGTAAGTACGTAATTACATCAGAAGCAGGAGCTTCAATCTATAGTGCATCAAAACTAGCAATCGAAGAATTCCCTGATTTAGCCGTAGAAAAACGTAGTGCTGTTTCAATCGGTCGTCGTCTACAAGACCCACTATCAGAACTAGTTAAAATAGATCCAAAATCTATCGGTGTAGGTGAGTATCAATACGATGTAAATCAACACGATTTGACAGATGCTCTTGACTTCACAACATCTAAAGTAGTTAACGAAGTAGGTGTAAATATCAACACTGCATCAAAGAGTATCTTAAAATACGTATCAGGACTTACTAAGTCAGTAATAGAAAACCTATACAAAGCTAAAGAAGAGAAAAAATTCACATCTCGTGAAGAAATCAAAAAAATAAAAGGTATGTCTGATAAAGTATACGAACAATCAATTGGTTTCCTACGTATCCCAGATGGAACAAACCCTCTAGATAAAACAGGAATCCACCCAGAAAGTTACGATACTACAAACAACTTATTAACAAAGTTATCTCTAGATATCAAAAATATCAACACTCAAGAATTCAAAGATACACTATCTAAACAAAATGCTCTTAAATTATCAGAAGAACTAAATAGTGATATCTATACAGTAGAAGATATTATCAAAGAACTTCTAAATCCAGGATTAGACCCTCGTGATGAACTAGAAGCTCCTATCTTAAAAAGTGATATACTTCATATCGAAGATTTAAAAGTTGGTATGGAATTACAAGGTACTGTCAGAAACGTAGCATCATTTGGTGCTTTCGTAGACATTGGTCTTCACGATGACGGACTTATCCATATCTCTAAAATGAGTAAGTCATTCGTAAAAAATCCTAACGACATAGTTCATGTTGGAGACATCGTAACATGTTACGTAGCAGATATAGACTTAGTAAAACAAAAAGTCCAATTATCTCTAATTAAAAACGCTTAAAAAGATATTGCTAAAATATCTTTTTTTCATGCCTATAATCATAATAAAAAAACCAATTTGTGGTATAATAACTTACGTAAGAAATGAAAGAAGTGTATCTATGAAAAAGTTAAAAATTCATCCTAGTATTATATATACATTAATGATTATTTATTTAGAAATACTAACTAAATTAGTTATGACAAGACATCTATTTAATACAGGTCTTATATATATGATAATATTTACTATTCCAATAGTACTATTACTAACTTTATTAACAAAATCTTTTAATAAAAAAGTTAATCGAATTATCTCTATAATTCTTATGTTAATAATTACTTTATTATATGGTGTTCAATTTGTTTATTTCACATTATTCTCAGTACCATTTTCTTTTTCTAGTATTGGAATGGCTGATCAAGCTCTAGACTTTGTTAGTATTATCAAAGATACTCTAATAAAATACTGGTATTATATTTTAGCTATCTTAGCTCCTTATATAATATTTATCATTCTTCAAAAGAAACTTGACTATGAAAGATATAATAAACATCACATAATATCTTTAATTACTATGTTTATAATTGGTTACTTATCCACATTCTTATGTTTAATACCTAATGAAGGAAACTCTAAAAAACTATATTACAACATTGATAATCCTGTTGCTATAATCGATAAATTTGGTATGTTAACTTATACTAAAGTCGATGTAAAAAGACAACTATTCGGTTTCGACGCTGAATTAATTACAACAAATAATTATTATCCGACAATTGATGAAAATGAAGACCCAGAAGAAATAGTTTATGGCGATAATGCTTTAGATATTGATTTTTCTTCCTTACAATCAAATAACAAAGATATTCAAAAACTAAATGCTTATATGAATAGTGAACTTCCAACTAATAAACATCAATATACTGGTATGTTTGAAGGTAAAAATTTAATATTTATATTAGCAGAAGGCTTTAATGAAGTAGCAGTAGATGAAACTAGAACTCCAACATTATACAAAATGATAAATAGCGGTTTTGTTTTCAACAATTTCTATTCTCCAGTTCATTTAAGTACAACAGGCGGAGAATTCCAAGCTACAACTGGTTTAGTTCCAACTCAATCAACATTAAGCTTATGGAAAAAAGAACAACCAACACTATCATATGCCCTAGGTAATGCTTTCGGTAAGATAGGTTATACTACTCAAAGTTACCATGATTGGACCTATAAATACTATAAAAGAAATATAACAATGTCCACTTTAGGTTTTTCTAATTATACAGGTTGTGGCAACGGTCTAGAAGAATTAATTAATTGCAAATGGTTACCAAGTGATATAGATATGATAAATGTAACTACTCCAAACTATCTAAATCAAGAAGGTAACTTCGTAACATATTATGTTACAGTTAGTGGTCACTCTCCATACAATGCAAGTTCAAACATAGCTAAGAAATACTTAGATCAAATAGAAGGTGATTATTCAACAGCTGTTAAATACTATCTTGCTTCTCAAATGGAACTAGATAAAATGTTAGAACAATTAATAAAAAATCTAGAAGAAGCCGGTGAATTAGAAGACACAGTAATTGCTTTAGTAGGTGACCATTACCCATATACACTGTCAACCGATGAAATGAATGAAATATCATCTTACCAAAAAGATGGTACAATAGAAGTGAATCACAGCAATTTCATTTTATGGAATAGTGAAATGGAAGAACCAATAATAGTAGATAAACTAGGTAGTCAAATCGACGTACTACCAACTTTATTAAATTTATTTGGTATAGAATATGATTCAAGATTAATCGTTGGTAAAGACATCTTAAGTGATACTGGTTGTTTAGCAATCTTCTCAAATTATAGTTGGGTATCTGATTATGGTACATATAATGCTAATCAAAGAAAATTTATTTTAAAAGAAGGAAAGACATTAGAAAATGTTGATGAATACGTAAAAGCAATGAACAACCGCGTATCTAATGCTTACAGTATAAGCAAAATGATTATTGATAACGATTATTACACTTATGTATTAGGAAGTGAGTGATAACAAATGTGTGGAATCGCAGGTTATATAAGTAACGATAAAAAACCAACAAAAAAAGTATTAAAATTAATGACTGATAGAATCGCTCATCGTGGACCTGACGGAGAAGGATTCTATGTTGATGAAATGGCAGCATTAGGTCATAGAAGACTAGCTATCATCGATTTATCAACTGGTGACCAACCAATATTTAACGAAGATAAAGATATCGCTGTCGTATTTAATGGTGAAATATATAATTATAAAGAATTAACAGAAGAACTAAAAGAAAAAGGTCATAAATTTGTAACAACAACTGATACTGAAGTATTAGTTCACGGATATGAAGAGTGGGGCCATGACTTAGTTCACAAATTAAGGGGAATGTTTGCTTTCGCTATCTGGAATAAAAAAGAAAAAGAACTATTCAGTACACGTGATGGTTGGGGAATCAAACCATACTACTATTACGAAAATAATGGCACATTTATGTTTGCTTCTGAATTAAAAGCATTCTTAGACCATCCTGATTTTGTCAAAGAATTCAATGATGAAATATTATCTTCATATCTATGTTTCAACTCTGTTCCAACAGAAGAAACATTCTTTAAAGGTGTTAAAAGACTAGAACCAGGACATTCATTAATCTACAAAGATAGACAAATTACAATTGATAGATTCTTTAAATTAGAGTTTGAAGAAACAAATAAAGACTTAGAAACATACGTCGAACAAATTGATAAAGCTATGAAAGACTCAGTTGTTAGACACTTTCATGCAGACGTTGAAGTCGGCTCATTACTATCTAGTGGTGTAGACTCTTCATACATCGTATCTATTGGCAAACCAAATAAAACATTCACAGTAGGATATGATGATCCTAAATACAATGAAATAACATACGCTGAAGACCTAGCTGAAAAATTAGGAATTCAAAATATTTCTAAAAAAATATCTCAAAAAGAATACATCAAGAACTTTCCAAAATTAATGTATCATATGGATGAACCTTTAGCTGACCCATCAACAATTGCCCTATACTCAATATCAGAACTAGCTTCACACCATGTAAAAGTTATTACATCAGGTGAAGGAGCAGATGAACTATTTGGTGGATACAACACATACAAAGAAGAAATCGATCAAGCATGGTACATGAAAATACCATTCCCAATCAGAAGATTTGCTTCAATGATAGCTGGAATATTCCCAGAAGTAAGAGGATTCAATTTCATCTATCGTCGTGGAAAACATCTAAAAGATTACAACATAGGACTTGGTAGAGTATTTAGAGATGAAGAAGCAATGAAAATAGTAAAAGCTCCTAATCAAAAACATACTAAAGATATAGTAGCACCATTCTATGAAGAATATAAAGACAACTCTACAATGGTTCAAAGACAAGTTATCGACTTCTATTTCTGGTTAGTAAGAGACTTCCTACATGCCGTAGATAGAAGTGGTTCAATGTTCGGTATTGAATGTCGTACACCATTCCTAGATGAAAAAGTATACGAAGTTGCTAGACATCTTCCAGTATCAGCTAAAATAAATAAAGAAACAACCAAAGTAGCTTTAAGAAAAGCTGCTCAAAAAACAATTCCAAACGAATCATACAAAAAGAAAAAACTTGGCTTCCCAGTTCCATTAAGAGAATGGGTAAGACAAGACGAATTATATAACTTAATCAAAAAAGAATTTAACACTCCTACAGCAGATAAATTCTTTGATACAAAAAGAATTAATAAACTCCTAGAAGATCATAAGAGTGGTAAAAAAGATTGTTATAAAAAAGTTTGGGCAATCTATACATTCCTAGTTTGGTATAAACAATATTTTGAAGAAGCTTAAAAATAGCTTCTTCTTTTAATTTTATGATATGATATATATGGTGATACTATGAAACAAGATGGTCTAAAAACAAAAGCAGCTGACTTAGTAAAAGAAATGAAAATAAATGGATTTTTTCAATTACATAAAAATAAAGGAATAACACATGGTTATTCCGAAATGTTAATTTACCAAGGATTAAACGAAGTAGCAGAAGATATAACTTTCTCTAAAACATTAAACGACTTCTATTCAAAAATCTTAACCAAAGTAGACTCTTATACTAAGAAAGCCTTATTCCCAAGTATCATAAGTGGTTTCCTATTTGGAGTATTCAATGGTAACAACAATGTCTATTTTAGTGAAACTCAAAACAAATTACTTCTAAGTCATAACTTCAATTCAGTTTCAACAAGAAGATTCCTAGAACAATATAAAACAATAATTTATGAATATATAAAAAATGACAATGCCTTAGCTAACAGCATTTTAAGAGGAAATAACGATATCACTAACAATCTTAATATCGAACTCAAACAAGAACATATCGATGCTATAATCAACCAATTATTCATTGATAGAAGTACTTTCACAATAGCGCAAAATGAAAACGTTCGAGTAGTATTGAAAATTGTTTTAGAAATGCAAGTTCTATATACTCCAAATATTCTTTTTAACAACAAAGACTTTGTAGAATTTGAAATGAAATATGGCTATTTTAGAAAATATGCATCTGACTTAAATCGTAATCAAAAGATTCCGACTCTTCAAGAGAGAATAGATACTTTCGAAATTCAAAAAGACATGTCTCCTGAAGAAAAAATTCAATTAGACAACTTAGCACTATTAGAAGAAAGAGTAAGTAGACTTGCTCCTCAATATCGTGAAAATCTATATAGTATTCTAAAACAAGCTAAGTTAGAAACAGATAAAAGAAAAAGAATTGAGTTAACAGATGATTGTTATTCAATGTATGAAATAGCATTCCGTGAAGAAATAGTAGATACTTTATATGCGCCGCAATCTTCAACAGAAATAACTCATTATTCAGATTTAAAAAATGTCTTATTACACTTATTTATTAGAGACTCAAACAATTTACTTAATGGATATGAAGAAAAACTAAAAAGACAAGTCATCGCCGCTAGAGTAGATGGTAACAAGAGTGAAACACTAACTCCACAAGAACAAGAACTAATTAATAGAAGAATGCAATATGCCCGTGAAGTCCAAGCTAATCCAACTGTAGTTGAAGAAAGCTTAGATATGGAAACTCACTATACCGATTCTAGTGGTTTCAGATCATATACTTCTGATACTAGAAATCAAATATCAGCATCTTTCTTTTCACCAGAAGTTCTTATGAGTCTTAATACATGTGTTGGTATAGGCTTTGATAGAAATGGTCTACAACCAGAGAATATCGCCGTTTCATCATGTCAATATATAACATCTAATATGGGAATTAATAACTTAGAAATTAGTTCAGAACACATGTTTAGTGTTTTATCATCACCTATAAGTGAATTAAAAAAATCTCCAAAGAGTGAATTGGTTTTATTTAGAAAAAATATTAATTCAGTAACAAAAGCTTCCTATGTATTTGCAATTGTTTCTGGATATAACCGTCAAAGAGATGAAGAAGCAGTAGCAAAAGCTCGTCAACTAGCAGAACAAAATAATATGAAACTAGTAGTATTCAATCTACCAGCTATCAGAAACTCTCTAGGAGTTCAAAATAATCAAAATCAAGAAATAAAAAGAACTATCTAATGTGGATTTCTATGTAAAGAATTATCTACATTGTGGATTAATAATAATTGTATATTTATAATATAATTAATAATATATATATTGAGGTGGTTTAATATGATAAATATTAAAATAGATTCAAGAAAAATTGTTCCAGGAGATACTTTTGTAGCTTTAAAAGGTGCAACAGTAGATGGACATGACTTTATAGATAAAGCAATCTCTAATGGAGCTACTAAAGTAGTAGTAGAACACGAAGTAGATTGTAACGTCGAAACATTAGTAGTAGATGATACCAACAAATGGTTAACTAACTACATAAGTGATACTTATTCAAAAGAAATAAATGAAATGAATATAATAGGAGTTACTGGTACAAACGGTAAAACTACTACAGCATACCTAACTTATCAAATCCTAAATGCATTAGGTTCTAAAACAGCTTATATCGGTACAATAGGTTTCTACCTACCAGATGAAGACTTCATCGAACTACCAAACACAACACCTAATATTCTAGATTTATATGAGTTATTACTTACAGCCAAAGAAAAAGGTTGCAAAAACGTAATGATGGAAGTTAGTTCGCATGCTCTTCATCAAGAAAGAGTAAAAGGAATAACATACAAAGTAGCAGCATTTACCAACCTTACTCAAGACCATCTAGATTACCATGTAACAATGGACAACTATCTAGATGCTAAGAAACTTATCTTAAAACAACTAAATGGCCCTATGATAGTAAATATGGACGACCCATACGGCGCAAAATGGTTAGATTATAATAATACACAAACACTAGGTAAAAATGGAACAGATTACAAAATAACTGCATATAATGATACTGAACATGGTACAATGATTCACTTCAGTACCACAGAAAAAGAATATCAAGTAGAAACTAACTTACGTAGTACATTCAACGTATATAACTACTTAACAGCATTATCTTTAATAAATAACTTAGGATTCAGTATTGAAGATATAATCCAAGTAACAAGTACTATCTATCCTCCAAAAGGAAGATGTGAACAAATCAAAGTAAAAGATGGAGAAGCAGTAGTAGACTACGCTCATACTCCAGATGCTGTAGAAAAGATTATCAATGCTTTCACAGAAAACAAAAAGGGGAGAGTAATCACAATAGTAGGTTGTGGTGGCGACAGAGATCCTAAGAAAAGACCTATTATGGGACGTATCGCTGCAGAAAACTCTGACTATGTAGTATTTACATCAGATAATCCTCGTACCGAAGAACCACAAGCTATCATGAATGACATCCTAGCAGGAGTAAATACATCTAACTATGAAGTAGAACTAGATAGAAGAACAGCTATCAAAAAAGCTCTAGATATGATAGAAAAAGACGATGTAGTACTAATTCTAGGTAAAGGACACGAAGATTACCAAATAATTGGTCATGACAAAATACATCTAGATGATGCTGAAGAAGTAAGAAAATACATAGAAAATACTAAATAATAGAGTTCAAAAGGGTACTAAAAGCCCTAAAAACGCGAAAAAATATAAAAAATTGCAAAAAAGTAGGCAAAAACACTTGATTTTTAGTGAAATTCGAGTATAATTAAAAATGCCTACTGATTTTGCGGGTGTAGTTTAATGGTAGAGCTTCAGCCTTCCAAGCTGATAACGTGGGTTCGATTCCCATCACCCGCTCCATTAAAAAATTAACTCAGAGTAATCTGAGTTTTTTTGTTTCTATAGAGACAATCTAATCCAAAAGAAAAGAAGTTTTGAAACTTCTTTTCTTTATTTATTTCATATTAATTTGCTTTAAAAATAATGGTAACAATCTAGTAGTTAACTTTTCATCATTTAATTCAACAAGTTCATCACCATTTTGACAGCAGAACTTCAAATTCTCATTGTTATTAATATCAACTAAATAGTAGTAATATTTATCTTCATATTCAACTTTGCTTACAACGACATATTCATTGTAATCACTTAATATCAAAGTATCCTTAATATCAATATTCACTATTATCTACCTCTAGTTATACCTAATTCTTCTTCTAATTTTTGTTTTTCATTTTTATAAACAGTTTTAGCACCAATTGAAGATGCCATTCCAAGAAGTAAAGGTAAACTCATTATAGAAGTAGGCATTACTCCTAAGGCAAAACTTTCGAAGGTTGATTTATCAGCAGTAAGACAACCGATAATAGCTAAAGCACTAATTCCAATTGTTTCAACAATTATTTCTTTTCTTTCTTTAGAAATTTTTTCATCATATTTTTGTATTTTTAAAATTTTTAAATTTTTTTCTTCATTTGTCATACAAAATCCCCCAATTGCCTTAATTATATATTTTTCTATATTAATTGTCAAAAATTCATATGATTTCTCCCGGTAAAAACACTCATCATCGATGAGTGTCATTAATTTAATCTTTCTTCAACACCAAACTCTTAGCTGTCTCAAATATGTCGGTAGGAGAGTGGAACTCTACATCCTGATACCCATCTTTATTTATCAAGAAAGATAAATGTTCCCCTTGTCTTAAATCATGTAAGTCGTTAGCTATTATATAATCCATATTATTCTTAATACATAACTTTCTAGCTACTTCCATTAAATGCTCTTTAGGAACATTCTCAAGTAACTTAAATCCAATAAGTACTGCATCTCCATACCATTCTCTTAAATGAGATATCAACTTCGTAGTTAAAGTAAGTTTAACAGTTAAATTAGGTTCATAACTACTTATCTTAGTATCATCATTCACTTTACAATTAGGATCAGTTAAGATACCTAAAATCTCTTCTCTCGTAGTCTTACCATCATGAATAGCTTGTGCTAACTCTGTCGCTAAATCTTCCATTCTAAAAGAAAACTCTGGTTTATAATCTCCAACTGCTGAAGAGTGTATTACCATATTATAACTATCTCTAGATTCACTTTCCAAAGCATTATACATATCCTCAGTAGTTTCAATTGGAACACCTTTTAAATTAGGATTACTAGCTAAATCATATCTTTCAAACAATCCACTTCTAAAAACACTTCTTGTAGCAATTAATGTAACTTGTGCTCCTTCCTCTAAAAAATGTCTACTTAGTTCAATACCAAGTCTTCCTGTTGACATATTAGTTATTTTCATAACTTCATCAATGTACTCATTAGTTGGTCCTGCTGTAATTAAAATTCTTTTATCTTTCATATTTCTTTCCTTCCTTTCACTTGTATTATAGAAAAAAAGACCATATAATAAAAATATATATTGCTTATGTGCAACATAAGGAGTGGTTATATGAATATCAATTTTGAATTATACAAAGTATTCTACGAAGTAGCTAATGAAAAGAGTATTTCTAAAGGAGCAGAAAAACTGTTAATAAGTCAACCAGCTGTAACTCAATCTATCAAAACTCTAGAAGCTGAACTAGGAGGTCAACTTTTTATAAGAACTCCTAAAGGAGTAATTCTAACTAACGAAGGTCAAATACTATACAACTATATCAGTGAAGGAATGCGTTACTTTATAAATGGTTCCAACAAGTTCACATCTCTTAAAGAACTAAATAGTGGAGCAATCAATATCGGTGCAACTACTATTATTTCAGAACAATACTTAATGCCATATCTAAAAGACTTCCATGATACTTATCCAAACATAACAATCAACATCGTAAATGACTTAACTGATAACTTAATAAAAAAACTTCGTAATGGTGACATCGATATAGTAATTATGTCTATGAATAATGAAGATACAATAAAAGACTTGGACATAACAACTATCACAGAACTAAATGACATCTTCGTTGGAAACGAAAAATACAAAGATAAAAAAATATCTTCCATAGAATCTTTACTTCAAGAAGATATTCTTCTTCAAAAACTTCCTTCAGTAAGTAGAAGTAACTTCAATAGTTATTTAAAATCTCAAAATATTTCTTGTCTACCTAAAATGGAAGTAGTTAGTCATTCTTTATTAACAAGTCTAACTGAAAATGGTTTTGGTATTTCTTTATTAACCAAAGAATTTATAAAAGATAAACTAGATAAAACATTATTCGAAATAAAAACAAATTTTAAAATACCATCAAGAAAACTAGTATTTGCTACTAAGAGCAACAGTTTACCAAGTTTTACTACAACTAAATTTATTGAACTATTAAACAAATAAAAACTTAAATATTCAACTAAACAAAAAACTTAGAACCAATCTAAGTTTTTTATTTAACCAAGATAACACCTATAACAATAATAACTCCAATAAACATTTTTCTACTTAATCTGTATTAAAAAAATTAATTATTGGTTCTTCACTAGACATCAAAAATCTTTCTACATAAAGTAATCCATCTTCTTTAACATTCAATTCCCATTTAACTAAAGTTATCTTTCCATTACTTATCTCCAAACAAGTAATTCCATTTGGATGAATACAACTACCATCATTGAAATACATACTTTGACCAACCTTCGGAAATAATGGACGGTGTGTATGACCTGCAATAATTATTTTATTATTCTTAAAACTCCATTTCTGTAATTTCTTTTCTACTAGGTTAGAAACATAATTATTCTTAGCAGCACTAGTCGGATCATTAATTCCTAAAAATTCTAAGTAATGCCATACATTCCTAACTAAAAATCTTGAAAATCTCCATAATGTCCCATTTAAAAAATCTACTTGATGTCCATGTAACATAAATATATCTTCGTTCTTATACTTCAATACTAAAGACTCATAAACTTTCAAACCATCTAACAATTTCTCATAATGATTTGTACTCTCGTTATAGTAATTATAAAAATACTTCTTTAAAACCTCGTCATCTCTTTTTATAATATCGTGATTTCCATAAATCATAATAAGTCTATCTTCATCATAAAACTTCTTTAATTGTTTAAATATATCTAAATAAATATCAATAATCTCTTTATAATTATCAACTTCCCACAACTCATCTCCATCCCCAAGTTCTATATAAGTAAAATCATTTCTAAAATAATAACTAAGTGCAGCTCTATAAACATTTCTATTCTTTAAGAAATTATCAAAATTATCTCCGGCACCTCGATGACAATCACTCATTATCACAATCTTACTTTTATCATTTATCTCCATAACTTCTGACTTATCAAATATTTTATTAAGTTTTCTAATCATAATTATCTTCTCCAACATTAGAGTAAACACTACTATGTAGGAAAAGGACATTTTTATTATAAATATTTTTAGTAATTTCTTCTTTATTACTTATTTCATCGTTATTTTTTATTATATCGGGGATAAGATTATTAACTAATATTAATTTTTCATGACTTATATTTCTTGAATCATCAACACCATTATCATCAATAAAATCATTTAAGTATTTATTATATAACTCAACATTCTTTTTGTTAAAATGTTGTCTTACAAAATCAGATACAAAACCTCTTGTCCAAACTTTCTTAGTACGAGCTTTTACAAAATGAAAACAAAATGTTTTATCAATAACCTTATAATCTTTCTCTTTATATCCTAATTTTCTAAAAGATTCTAAAAAAGCATTTAACATATCTAGAGTAGGGAATGTAATATTTATATCCATACTTAGTTCTTTAGGCTTACTAAACATTCCTAATTTAAAAACTGCCAGCCACCAATGTTTAGTATGAACTCTAGTAACTAATTCATCATTTTTATACAAAACTAAATCCATATCTAACATTTCACTTTCACTAACTGGTAAGTAAACAGTTTTCTTATCTATCTTCTTTTGTTTAGTTGTATAAACTCCAATCTCCGCCCCAGAAACAATTCCATACTGACCTTTCCAAAAAGTTATTAACCAATTTTTATTATTGTAAAAAAATCTTATTGGTTCCGTATCTATAATCATTCCAAATACAGGAGCCATTACATCATACATATGAGTATACCCAAAGTTCTTCTGCCAAGCATTTCTTGTTGAATAAAAAATATCTTTCTCTGAATTATAAGCAAATCCTGCTGCAGAAAATCCATCATAAGAAATCTTTCCAAATTTTTTAACTATCAAGTTTAAAATAATCTTAATTAATATCAATACAATAGGTATTAATATAAGTAACCATAAAAATATCAAGAAATCACCACCATTCTAATGTATGATATGTAATTACTATCAAAAAGAATAATGGCAAATATCACAAAAAAAGACTCTTATTGTTGAGCCTTTCTTTTTGCTAATAAAGATTTTACTAGTCCTCTAGCTTTTCCTTTATTATTTTCTTCTTTCACTTCAGTTTTATAATCTCTACTCATTATTTCATCTATTTCTTCCGTAGATAATTCTAAGTTCATCTTTTTATTAAATTCATTTATAAATCTTTGAGCTCTTTCATAACCTCTTTCAGGAATAGTATTCTTTGAATATAAAAGACTTAATGCTATTAGTTGTAATATTCTATATCTTAGTGTTAAATCACATTCTCTATCATAAAGACATTCTTCTAATTCTGAACAATCTAAAGCTTCATTATTTTCTCGAAACAATTCTAACAATTCATCTAAAGAAATATCTTTTTTATCTGTATATTCTTCTAAATCAGAATTTACATCAACGATTCCTGTTTTTGGATCAGCATGAATTAAAAAGTAGGGTAGTTTATTATTACAGATATCATCTTCATCTATATCTTTTCTAGTAATTCTCATAAATATTTCAGTTTTCCAACCAACTTCTTTACCATTTTCATATATCGGATATTGTCCCCATCCACAAGCTCTAAAACCACATTCAATTAAAGAAAGCTGTTTATGTGGTAATCTATAAAGTAATTGTCTCATATCCATTACATTAGATATTCTTTTTATATCTTCAAAATTTAAATATCTAACACCTTCATAGTATTCTAATTCTCTTTCAGGATATTTCATTTCATACCAAGTAGTTATATTATTAATTAGTTCTTGTAATTCATCTACTTCAATAAAACAATGATATCCATTAGCTATTTTATCTTTTAACCATCCTAAAAATTCTTTATTTTTAGCTAGTTCATATAAATGTTCATCTTGTTTATAAAATCTTTCTGCTTCAGCAATTGTCATCTTAAACCCTCCAATAAAACTATTATACTATAAAAGTTAAGTAGATGTTATAATCTATCTAAGAAGGTGTTTATATGAAAAGAAAAATTTTATATACATTATTAATGCTATCTTTCTTTACTGCTATATTCTGTCTATTAAAACTAAATGAACAAAAAGAGTATATTCCAATTATGGATGCTGATTTTATTAATTACTTAGAAAAAAAAGATTGTTCAGTTGATACTTATATAGAAGATGAAAATCCTATCTTAGCAGAAACATATTTAGTTACTAATAATTGTCAATATTATCTGACATATGCAGATTTTTCAACCAATTCAACCTTAAATTCTTACATAGAATCCTTAAAATCTAAAATAGAAGAGAATAGTAAAGAAACAACAGAAATTAAGAAAAAAGATTTTTATCAGTATTCATCTCTTGCTAAAAATTATCAAGTACTAGTTCAAGTTGGTAGCACAGTAATATTTGCTGATGTCGAATCAAAATACCAAGAAGAAATTAATAATATCTTAAAAGATTTGAATTACTACAACGAAGAAGATACATTGTTCAAAACTTTACTAACTATCTCAATCATTATATTCCTTTTAAGTTTATTACTAACTATAATATTTGTTTTTACTAAAAAAAGAATAGTCTTTTAATTCTGAACTATTCTTTTTCATATGCAATAAACTTTGGTCCTTCATCGCTAAGACCAACTTGAATAACTAGTAAATCATCTAGATAGAATACAAATAGTTCTTCATATTTATCATCTATTTTATAAGTCATACTTAGTTCATAATCATTCCCAATATATCTTTTATTACCTACCATAGCTTTTCTATCTTTAATTAATTCTTTTAAATCTATATTATTATCATTGTATATTATCTCAGCTTCATTAATAATTCTTTCTATGTATTCTTCTTCAAGTACATACTCACTATCACATACATTACCATCTTTATATTCTAAGATAAACATTTTAAAGAATAAAAATTCTTTTAATTCCCAGTTATATATTGATATATTTCTTTTTTCGTTATATGAATAACTTTCTGAATAACACATGTTTTGTTCCCATTCACTAAAATCATCACTATAAGTAAGTACATATAATTTATTATTTCTTTCTATTTCAACCATTGGATATAAGATAATAATGAATAAAATAATTCCTATTAAAATACCAAGTATAATTCCTAATTTCTTTTTCATAATACCACCTAAATTATTAATTTCATTTTACCATACCATTTATATATGTTAAAATAAAAACATTTAAAGGAGATGCTTAAAATGACTAAGAAACCAACTATTACAGAATATCTAAATATGTTAGGAGAAATACCTGAATTCTTAAATAAATATCTAGATTTAAAAGTTCTAAAAAGACTAAAGAAAGTCGGCTATTTCTGTGGTATGGATTATGGTTCTAAACATATCTATGATTTTGGTTATCAAATAAGTCGTTATGATCACTCTCTATCAACAGCTCTTCTTACATGGAAGTTTACTAAAGAGAAAAAACAAACCATTGCAGCATTATTCCATGATATATCAACTCCTTGTTTCTCACATGTTATCGATTATATGAATAAGGATTATGAATACCAAGAATCAACTGAAGAAATGACAGAAACTATTTTAAGAAGTTCCCGTAAATTAAAACAATTATTAAAAGAAGATAATCTTACTCTAGAAGATATTACTGATTTTAAACAATTTACTATCGTCGACAATCATCGTCCTAAACTATGTGCAGATAGAATAGATGGTATCATCTTAACATCTCTTGGTTGGACAAAAGAACTAACTATGTCAGAAATACCTAATATTCTTAATAACATAGAAGTTCAAACTAATGAAGATAATGAATTAGAACTTGGATTAAAGAGTAGGGAAGTAGCAGAACTTCTATGTAACTTAAATAAAGATATAGATAAACTATGTCATTCTAACGAAGATAATTATATGATGGAACTACTAGCAGAAATAACTAAGTATGCTATTAACAATAATTACATAACTTATAATAATTTATATGAATATAATGAAGATAAACTATTTAAGATATTAAATTCTATTAAAGATACAGCTTTAATTATCATGTTAAATCTCTTTAAAACAGTAACAAAAGAAGAAATAACTATCAAAGATTTACCTCAAGTAAAACAAAGAAAAATCAATCCTTTAGTAAATGGAAAACGCTATATGATATAATGTTTTATAAGGTGATGATACAATGAAACTTGAAGAAATATATAATGGTATCTTAAATAATAATGAAAAAGAAAAATGTATAAATTATCTACTATCAAATATTAACAATTATACAAGTCATCTTAATAATCTACTAACGCTACAAAATATATTAAAAATATTAGCTAAAGAAAATTCTAAGTATTTAGATGAACTACTACAAGTCTTAAAAAAATCTCCTAACAGAATACTTCATCGTGTATTATTGTATCTATGGGATGAGAGCTTTAGAAATGAAAAGACTTTAGATAGAGTTATTAATTTTTTCGAATCGTTATCAAATATACCAATTTTTAACGAACTAATAAAAGATTTTTTACCAATTTTAGAAGAGTTCGATATGGATAGAATCTATATGGCTTATTCTGATCAAATATATAATTATTGTTTTGAAATTGATGAAGAAGAAAATGAAAAGATCTTCCCAGAAAGATTTTCTGATATAAACTTTGATTATGTAAGTGATAGTGATTTTGAATATATGTTCAATAGTTTTTGTGAATACAAAGAGTTTATGACTCGTTTAAAAAATTACTTTCAAAATCATCCAGATAGATTTTTATGTTTTAGTTTGGAAAACTTTCATAACGCAGAAGAGATTTCTTCCAACGTTAGATTTTATGCCTTCAAATACGAAGATCTTTCTTATTTAGATAATAAATTAAAAAATGAACTAGGTTATAGTAATGGATTAGACTTTAGTTTTGAAGCAATAAAAGCAATTACTAAATATTATTCTAAAACAGGTGACAAAAACATTGTACCAGAGCTAATAACAGTTTTAAAAAGAAGATTACCAGCAGCATATTTAGTAGATTTTCAAGAATTAGAAGAAAATCAAGTTTTAGATTTTACAGAAGAAAAGGAAAGTATAGATTATTTATTAAAAGAATATGAAAATAGTCAAAGAAAAGACATTCAAATAATAATATCACCTAAAATGGCTGAAGAGCATTATGAATTATTAAAAACTTTATCTACCGATTTAAAGGTATATATTGAATACAAAAGTGTAGATGGAGAAGGAAGAATAACTTTCGAAGAATATAAAAAAGCCCATCTTTTTTATGATGGAATAGCTGAATATGTAGATAGATTTTATTTAAGTCCTTTAGAAAAGTATTTATTTGCCTTTTATTTAACAACTATTTTTAAAAAATACAATTTCTATAAAAGTGATAAAGACCTTGACCAAGAATACGGTGACATGTCTAGAGATCCATATTTTATAATAAAACACAGCTATATAGTTTGTGCCGGATATTCTAACTTCTTACTCCAAATTTTAAATAGATTAAATATTTCAGCATCTTACTTAGTTTCAACACCTAAAGAAACAGGAGAATACCATGCTAGAGTATTAACTCATTTAGTTGACAAAAAGTATGATATTGATGGTGTTTATATCGGCGACCCAACAGCTGGAAACATAGGTACTACCTTAAAAACAAGAGATAAAAAAACTTATGATGATTATAAGTATTCAGATCCAGAAACAATCAGATATTTTAATCAAGCTCTTTCAGAATTGGACTTAACTGAAAATTATCTTCAAAGAGAGAGTGATGATTTCTATGATATTATAAACAGAAAAATTCCTGATACAATAATTGTTACGGCAGTTAGAAATATTTTGAATAAAATTTATCCATATTTAACAGATGAACAAGTTGAAGAAAAAGTTGCCCAAATAATTGGTCAATCCCAAATTGTCTATGCTTATCCATATTATGATACATCAAAAACAATTTATGATAGTATGGATGATACCGAAAAATATTCTATCGAGGCATTTATAGAACCAGAAATTTTGAAAAATATAGACATTAAATGGTTCACTGGTGGTCGTGGTCCTATAGATTGTCACAATGGTTATTTAATTATTGACAAACATAGAAGTGACGATGAATTAGGTCAAATCTTATTAGCAAATAAATCCCAAATAGAAAATGAATATATCGAAATAGGCTATTATAACTATCATAAGCATTATTATATGGATGTAAAGGTTCCAAGGGATTTCACTGTGGCCCAGTTTAAAGAGATATTTTTAGAAGGAGTAGGGCATGTTTACTCAATACTTGGTTATAAACTAGAAGATAAAAATATTCCAAAACAAGAACCGCAATCAACTGAACTATCCATAGTATCTCAATTTAGAATATAAAAAATTAAACAAATCACAAAAAAACTACTTATTCAGTAGTCTTTTTTTATTTTACTAAAGCTTTTACAAATTTTCTTACTTGTTCAGCTTCTTCCTTAGCTCCCATATAAGCTTCTTTAGGAGAAGGCATCTCACCTAATTTTTGTTCATTAGCAACAGTGTCTTTCATTTCATAACTTATTCTATCAAAATTATGTTGTGAAATCTTCCATTCCAGAGAATCATAAGACCATACACCATTAGGTTTAACAGTAATAATTCTACCATTTTTATTAATTGTAAATTCGTGTACTGTTTTTCCATGACATCTCAACGCATCTGTAACAGTAGTTATTTCTTTATCATCAACTTTATCTTTTCTAGTTGCTTTTATATTTATACCATATTCACCAATTGGTTTCTTTAAACATTTTTTAATTCCGTAATAAAGATCAACTATTTCAGCAGGAACATCAGCCATAGTTAATAGTTCTTCCATTTTTTCTTCATCTATATATTCATTTTCCGGATATGTAGATGACACTTCTTCAGGATAACTAATTTCTAAAGAAATCGTATATTTTCCTTCTTCAACACTAGCATAGTAAGTATATGGACTAATATGTCTCCTAAATGTATTTCCACATTCAGTCTTTTTACTAAGATGGTCTAACATAAGTACATCAGTTTGATTATCATTTTCATCATGTCTATGAAAATAAGAATAAGTTTGTACAATATCATCAAAATTAATTTCTATTTCATTAGAATATTCAAAGCCATCTCCAAAACTCAATTCCATATGAGCAACTTCACCGGTGTTATTAAATACACAGTCAAATGCCAACAAATCATCATCAAAATTAGATAAAGTACAATCGTTGCCTTTACCAAAACCAACCATTTTTAAAATATTAGCAAATCTTTTTCTTACTATTTCTAATTCTTCTTCTTTTACTTTTTTTCTAGCCATATATTCATCAGCAGTAATTGAACTAATAGAACAAAATCCATTTCCAGTAGTTTTAATGGCATTAGGTATTTCTCCTAACCATTGACCAATAGTTACAGCTAATCTTTTATCTTTTATAGTTACATCTGCACAATCTGGATATAACTCATTAACATTAACACTATTTTTATTTCTTCTATTTTTAAAATATTCAACAGCTTTCTTTAAGTTCATCGAACAAAACCTCCTAATTTGCTTTCTATTCTAATACAAAACAATTATATAAACAAGAAAAAAATACCTAATCGTTCTTAGGTATCTTTAATTTCTTACGTAATCTATTTAAATCTTTAATAGATTCTTTTTTATGTAATGTAGATAATAAATCTAAACAATAACCTCTAAAGTACTGAGTCCCAGCTAAACCAACATCATTAGTTTCATAGTAACCATCAGCTATATGAAAGTCACAGTCAACTCCAACCAACTCTTTACAATATTCGTAAATATAAAGAATAACATCTTTACTTAAACTATCTCTATATATTGTAAACCCAAAAGTATCTCCAAATAGGAAAGGTTCTTGTTTAAATCCCCATCCCTTAAGAGATAAATGACTTTTATAAGTAACAAAATCATCATCAAATACAAGAATCTGTCTTCCCGTAGATTCCTGTATTTTCTCAATAGTTTTATACATTCTCGTCATTAGTTTAATCATTTGGAATTGAGCTTCTTGGCGTCTTGAATTAGACATCTTCCTCGAACCAATCATATCAAAAACAAACATATGATATTTGCCAGTATCTTGACATAATAAGTACAAATCATTGTATTCAAATGTTGACATATTATCTAACCTTCCTAAGTATCTTAGTATATTCTTTATCTTTACTTCTATAATATTTATAATCTTCTTTACTTATCGTAACATTATTAGCTTTCTCGATTTCTCTTAATACATCACCAATAGGTACTTCACATAATCTCTGAATACTACTTCCAAATAGTGGATGTTGTATAGCAAAACTACTCAAACTAACATAATCTTTTCTTACTGTTATAAAAGGATTCTCATAGTACAAAGAAGAATAACTATCAGTAGGATATATATCATAAGCCCACCCAAAGTCAAATATCTTTTCTATATATACACGACCATCTATTATTCTAAATATTATATTATAAGTATGTCTATCTGCTTGGTTCATCTTCAAATCAACAGCACTCATCTTTAATATACTATCTCTAGCTTCTTGAGTATTAAGTCTATCTAACATACTAGCTTCAAAAAAGTAAGTAAGTTTTTTTCTTTCTTCAATCTGACTACCAGTACTTCCCATTGTCATATCAAAATATTTGTTAGGGTAGAGGTAAGTAAATCCTTTTTGAAAGAATACTTTTGATAATGCATACATCTTATCTCCAATAATACCAATTTTATATTGTGCAGCATCAAGTCCTACTAGATTAGAGTAGTATGAACCAATCAATTCATTAAGCATCTCTCGTACACTAACTTCTTTAGCATGATAGTATTCACCATCTATTTTTACAATATCTTCCCATATTTCTTGAAAATCTTCTTGTAAAAATTCTTTAACTTCCCGACCAATACCTTCAAACTTAAATTCTACAACATTACTTGAATCATTTAATTTCATATTTATCTTATCTTTCTAAGAGTTCTACTAAAACGTTTATCTTTCTTTAAATGTTCTGTAATATCTCTATCTTCAATCTGTATATTAAATCTTTTCTCAATATCTTTTAATACATCATATAGTGGAGCATCACTAAGTATTGCCGCACTCTCACTTATTTGTGGATATCTTTTTACTAAAGACCATAAAGATGCCATATTTTTTCTTATTATTAAGAAAGGATTATCATAACAATAATACTCTGGATTAGGACCTTCTTCATAAGCACATCCAAAGTCATATAACTTTTCCATTTCTACTGTATTATCAGCACATCTAAGTAATATATTATAGTTATGTCTATCTATCTGACCCATCTTTAAATCAACAGCAGTCATTTTCATAACACTATCTACTAAAGATGTAGAATGTACCATATCTAAAACACTAGTTTCACATATATGAAATCTATCTAATCTTGTACTATAAACTTTCGTATCATCTGGTTTAGCTCCATAATATTCATCTACAATAAAGTATGAATATCCATCTTGATAAAAAACTTCTGATAACGCATAAACATAATCTGGTAATCCTTCAGCAATACCTATTTTATAATCAACTACATCTAAACCAATCATCTTACAATAGGAAGTTCCAATAAGTTCATTAATTAAGGTAGTATAAGTACATAATTTTGGATAATAATATTTACCATCTATTTTAACAATCTTCTTAGTATCATATTTCATCTTAGGAGGTGCATTAAGTGCTATAACTTCATCTTTAGATATCGGAATATTATCAAAATAAATAACGTTACTTGAATCATTCAGTTTCATAGTTATCTTATCTTCCTTAACATTTTACTATATTTCTTATCTAATTCTATATATCCAGAAATATCTTCATCTTCAATCTGTACATTAAATCTTTTTTCTATTTCTTTTATTCCATCATATAATGGAACATCACAAAGTACAGCAGCACTCTCACTTATCTGTGGGTATCTATGAGCTAATCCTAATAAACTTATTGTATTTCTTCTAATTACTAAAAACGGATTATAATAGCTAGTCTTATTATCATTTTTACCAACTGCATAAGACCAACCAAAATCAAATACTTTTTCTAGTTCTTTTTCTATACCATTATCTCTTATTACAACATTATAATTATATCTATCTACTTGGCCCATCTTTAAATCAACAGCAGTCATTTTTAAAGCGCTTTCTACTAATTGCGAAGAACTAATTAAACTAAGTACTGAAGTATCACAAACATACAATGAACCTAAACCTCTACTAAATATTCTCGTATCATCAGGTCTCATATTAATAAACATATCTTCAATAGTGGTATAACTGTAATCATCTCTATAAAATATTTCAGATAACGCATATAAATAGCTTTTCTCAGTATCACTTTGACCAATTCTATAATCAACAGCATCTAAATCTATCAAACCAGAAAAGTAAGTCCCTAGTAGTTCATTTATCAAAGAACTTGTAGAACACTTTTTAGCATAATAGTATTTGCCATCTATCTTAACAACATTCCTAGCATAGAATCTCATCTTCTTTGGAAATCCTAAACTAACTTGTTCAGCTACAGATATTGGAGTATTATCAAAATGTATAATTTCACTAGAATCATTAAGTATCATACAAATCCCCCTAAGTGTGTGTTATTATAACACTAAGAAAGAAGAAATGCCAATGCAAGTATCACATCCCTTAAATCCTATCTATGATAGTAATTCTAAAGTCTTAATATTAGGTACAATGCCATCTATTAAATCTCGTGAAGTAGGTTTCTATTATGGTCATCCTAAGAATCGTTTTTGGTCAACTTTATCTAAAGTATATAACGAAGAAATAGGGGAGACTAAGGAAGAAAGAACTAACTTCTTACTAAAACATAATATAGCTTTATTTGATGTTTTGAAAAGCTGTGATATCTCATCATCAAGTGATACTTCTATAAAAAATCCTATCCCTAATAACTTATTACCAATAATAAATTCTTCTAAAATAGAATATATCTTTACAACAGGTAAGAAAGCTTATGAACTGTATATGAAATATTGTTATCAAGAAACAGGTATTAAAGCTATCTGTCTACCAAGTCCATCTCCCGCTAATTGTCCAAAAGGCATAGAAGAAAAGTTATACCAAGAATATTCTCAAATAAAAAAATTCACTAATTAAGTGAATTATTTTAATGTCTTCTTATCATCTAAGAATCTCTCATAAGATATACGAGAAGGTAATCCTTTCTCAGTAATCCAATAACCAAATCTTCCTGTTACTAAGATTGGTTCAGCTAATCTAACAAAATCTAAATCTTTCGTATGAGCAGCCACCGCTCCATCAGCTAAAGATGCAGTTATATGTTTAGGTTTCAACAAAGGTAATCCATTTTCATCTTTTTTATCTTCATGATAATTTATGTAATAAGGATCATATGATTCATCAAAAGCTACTTCAAATCCGCTATTTTTACCATCACATCCATATCCTATTAAATAAACTTCAACTTCTTGACCAACTAAATATTCAATTAATTCTTCATTACTAGGTTTATATTTAAAAGTACAATGTATTTCATCATTAGTTCTTTCTAACTTAGTAGGTTGTAAAGACTTAATTAATTCAGCTTGTTCTCCTTCAAAAAAAATTCCCATGTATCTAACCATTCTATCACTCCTAATATTTCTAATAAATTTTATTCTACAAGAACAAAAGAAATTAATAAACTAATTTCGTCTCAAATTTCACAATTCGAGGTTTCTGCTTCGCTGAAACGTTCGTTTCTCCACAGACCA
>CAVAGO010000026.1:0-25256 GCA_963588075.1 bacterium
GAGTTAGAATTATGGCTAATTTCATTCTTACTTGTATGCTTGCTGCATTTGTAGCTTGTGGTATTATTTCTGTATTTATGAATTTTGTAGGTACAAAACTCAATAAAGTATGGAAAACTATTGTTTCTATCATTATGGAAGTTCTTGTAGCAGCAGTAATTTTTACTGCTAATTCAATTTTTACTGGTGGAAAAGTACTTTATACTGTAATTACAATTATTGCGGGTGTATTGATTACTGTTGGAACTTCTCAAATTTTTTATGAGATAATCGTAAAATTGATGAAAGAAGTTGTATCAAAAATTAAAGCTTCTATTACGTCTAAGTAATTTAATAAAGATGGAGATTAGATGTCTCCATCTTTTTTTTTTGATATAAATCCCTAGTGAAAACAATTAAATATAGTAAAAAAAAAACAATTTTGATATATGAGGTATTAAGAAATGGCAAGTACTGGTATATATTCTATGGATCTTTTCTTCTATATTAAAAACTCTTCTGATTATCCTCCAGGTCAAATTCTTACTGATAAATTTGGATACGAAACTACTACATCTGCGGATGGAACTAGTACAGAAACCACAGCAGTTTTTAATTATACGATGAAAGACATCTATAATAAATTAACAACCCCAAAAGTAGTAGAAAATCTTTATCAATTAAATAAAATTGATAATAATATTCCTGTAATTAGTACAAATCCGATTGCTACATCTAGTACTGAATACAATTCAGTAATGGTTATTGACGACGGTAAACAATCAATTTATAATGATATAAATCCTGATTATAATTACACAGAGGCATATCTTAACAATATTACTAACAATAAAATTGATAGATCTAATGTATTCTGGAGAAAGATGTTCTCATTATTTGAATATCTTAAATATAATGAAAGTAATATTATTAATAAAGCTCTTCCGAATATCGATGAAAATTTATTGAGAAGTGATGATCCTGATACAAAGACTCTCTATAATGCAGAAAACGTTGTAGGTAAATACATTATGGCATTTATTGCTAATAGAAATCAATTTGTTAGTCAGGAAACAGCTAATAATGATATTTATAATGATTATCGAAAAACATACTTCAATCCTATTTATGGGACTAATGGTGACTGGAGTGATACCGATAATAACATTGATAAACTTTGGCAAACAATTGGTATCATTTATAGTACAAAATCTGGTTCTATAGTTACATCTGCTAAGTATTCAGATCGTATCGATAAAATTACATTTACAGTACAATATTATAATCCATCTTCAGAAATGTCCAATTCTGCAGGTAACCAAATCTGGACATTTAATCTTTATTTTACTCCAGATGCTATTATTGAAAATAAAGCTGAATCTAGATACAAGGTATGGACTTATAATGATACTGATCTTGACGATCAATATTCGGATACATCTGGAAATTTTAACCCATTGGATAACGATTATGCCAATGTTCTTTCTAAAGATGCTACAATTAATAAGTCATTTGTTGTAAATAAATCAGAAATGACCAGCCAAATTACTAAAAAGATTGTAGATATTTGTAAAGATGGTCTTTATTCTGGATATGTAGAATTTAAAACTACACGTATTTCTCCATATATTGAAGCTGGTTCTACTGATGGAACTACTAAAGCTCATGTAGTTTGGGATGAAAATAATAAAACTGTACAAACTTTTTATATTTTCTACACATCTACTGAACCGAGTTCTAGTGAACAACAGTCAGCAGTTCAAGCGTATTTAAGAGATTTACACTCAGATTGTCACCCACAAACTACGGATGATGATGGAAATGTAATTTATATTGGTCACGGTACAACTAATGAAGAATTGAGTATATTTTTGAGTAAAATGTACCCTGAATTATTCTCTCTTAGCACAGTTACAATTGTTCCTGTTGCTAATTATCGTGAAACAGATGCATATGCTCCTTCGATGTATATTCACCCAGTATCACTTCCAGATATTATCAATACTATTAAAGCTATTCCAGGATTTACTAATTTTGGATTTAATACTGATGGTAGTTATCAAGATCTTGATGATAATTCTAGAGCTGGTGCCGAAATATTCTATTTAGGTGGACCTCTTGAATCTGATAAAACTATTATATATGATTTCCCAGTTCTTTGTACTCGTGCAGGTTCATCTTCAGCTCATCCATTTAGAGATATTGATGGTATGAATGCTTATAAACAACAACTTTATGACGGAAATAATGTTCCAGAAAAAACTCCAGATCTTCTTCAGTTTATTCTTATCAAACTTTTCCAAAAAATGTTTGTGAAAGGTGTGGATGCAACTAAGAAAAATATTGGTCAAATTGGAGATGTAATTATTAGTTATAGTTATGAATCTGGTTACGATCCAAATAATGATCTCATGGGATATAATGTAGCAAATGTGGCCAATTTTACTATCAATGGTATTTCTTATACAGTTTATCCACATCAAGGAAAGAACTTTGGTTCGTTATCATCTTCTGAAACAATTGGAGCATAGTTATTTATGATTGAATCTATAGAAATGAATAAGAATTATGCTATATATTTATCAGATCTATATGGAAGTACAAAAAACAATGTTCAAATAATTGGAACCACAGTCATAGATAGTTTGAGTAAAAATGATGATGAGTATAATATATATCAAACTTATTTTGAACCATTTGGTTTAGGAATATCAACATATTATACAGCTATTCAATCCGATACCATTATCTATATATGTGCCCCAATCGAATCGTTAGAACCATTTTCATTAAATCTTGATGAAAAAGTGTATATTCCCGCTTCTATAATCGACATGGAGAAATCTTCAGAGTATACAAAATGTTATAATATAAATTTTACAATTTATCCAATTATAAAACATTTTGATACTGATGACGAACGAGATGAATATATTGAAAAAATTAAGACTCAAGTTAAAAATCGATTGAACAATTTGATTGATTTCAATACTTTGGGATTGGAAATAGATACATCATACGCTCCTATTTATATGACAACTGAAGATAATGAAGCTTTGGAAGAAGAAAGATCCACCAATTTCAATAAATATGTAGAAAGAGTTAATAATTATAATCGTAGTCAGGAAGCTGCTGCTAATGCAATAAATGAAAAATTGCAATCGTTAGCGGTTTCGAAAACTGAATATGAGAATCTTGTAAAAGAAGAAACTGATAAAATAATTAAATTGAATACTCTTATTGAACAATATGAAAAATTAGTTAAATTGAATACTGGTAATTAATGAAAATACTGGTGGAAATTGTGTCCACCAGTATTATTTTTGATATATTCTAAAATATATTTATATAAAGGAGATCAATAAAAAATATGAGTGATATTAAGAAATATTGTGGGAATGTGAGTTATAATGATCAAACCAGAATGAAAGAAACGATTTTAAAAATGATTGAAAAACGAACATTAACAAAAGAAAGTTATCCAAAGCGATATTGTAATGATACATTACATATGTATACTTTTGTTAGTCAAGGTCATGTTATCGATGGTTCGCATATAGGTTTCAATCTTATTACTATTCTTAATCCCGATTTTGACGATTATGTTGAAATTCTTTATAGTAATGTTGATAGAAAAACTTTGGACGATTATCTTCAAGAATATTATGAAAATAAAGAAACAACTAAAGGTATACTATCCTTTATTTAATTAAAGATAGTAGTATATATTAATATAAATTTTTTAACTAAAAAGGAGTTTTCTCATTTATGGAAAATAATGTTAATGAAAAAGATCCAATCGAAGGACCAGATATTCCAACGTCTGAAATTGTTGAAAAAGCTACAGAAAACAACAATTCTCTAACAAAAAATGGTAAAAAAGTTACTAAAGAAGAAACTAATAAATTTCTTGAAGCCAATAAAAAGAATATTGAAAAAATTAATTGGGATGAAGTAGCTTTTGACGATCCTGAAACAAAATGGATTCCGACTGTAACAAAAGATGACGTCGAAGTATATTCTGCAATTACAACAGAATTTGTAGGAGATATGTCAATCGATGCTTGGTTAGAGATGTCAAAAACAGAAATTATTGAATATCTTAAAATTAAAGATAATCCTGATGAAGATCAAAGTTATATTGAATCGTGTAAGAAAACAGCTGAAGGTGCTAAAGAATTACTTGCACTTATTCAGATTCAAGCTAAGGATTTAAGAAAAGAATTCGTTGAAAATCAAGTTGCAGAATCGGCAATTAAAGCTGCAGTTCTTAAAACATTGCATGATTTTATCATCAAGCGTTGGCCAATCGTAGCTAAAAACGATGAAGAAAAACAGAAAATTGTTGCAGAATTTGAGAAAAATGAAATTGTTAATATGTATGTAGTTCCTATTTTCCAAGGAAGTATAAAACGTGACCATAAACGTCTTATTGAAGATAAAATTTATAGACTTAGTCCAGAAAATATTGATTTGGATGCTTATAATTTTACAGATGCGGTTTCTACATATGTTAAACTTCTTAATAGTGATAATATCGATATTTCTTCTATTATTACTAAAGATTTTGAATTTATGAATTTCTTTGTTATTACTGTTCTTTATTCTGTTTATAAATATGGAGATAAAGATTTTGTAACTAAGAATATCAAAAATATTACTGATGAAACACTGAAATCTCTTGATGAAACGATGAATCCTAATGAAGAAGTAGCTGATATTTATAAAAATATTAGTGAAACTACATTCAAATTGATTGAAAAATGGTCAAAAGATATCAGTAGTCTTGAAGAACTCTCAAGTAATGTACTCAAATCACTTAACAAAGATAAGAAATTCGTTTTTTATAATGATAAAAATGATCATGATATCGAAAAAGTATTTAGTGATATGATTGCTAACATTCCATCTATCGAAGGAACTAAATTGGGTCCATGGAATACTTATTATAGAGTCATCCGTAAACTTAATCTTTTGCTTACGTTTGATCAGTTAGTTAAACTTGGAAAAGAAAAAGGAACTGATACAGATGATTTCAAAGCAGCAGCATTTAATGTTGTTATCAAATTGATGAAATATATGTATGAATCACATTTTACAAGATTTGTTAGTGATTTCATTTCTTACCTTAAAATTAACATTAATTCAAAAGAAAGTCGTGAAATTTTCTTCAAAACTTCGATGAATATGTTAAATGTAATTCATTCATTTGGATTCAAAGCTAGTTATAATAGTGAAGAAAAAGAAAATGTAGCTCCTAAAATTTATGAATTAGCAAAGAACAAAATTGGTGAAAAAATCTACAAAACTACTATCATCGATGAAAAAACAGACATTCTTCTTCGAGATGTTGATCTTAAAGAAGTTAAACGTAATTATGCATCGATCGTAGACACAGTTTTGGATGATATTTATAACTATTAGTTAATGAGTGTTCAGTTTAAAGTATTGAATATTTCATATTAAAACTCCTTTGGAACTAGAGGTGAAATATCCTCTAGTTCCTCTTTTTATGTATTTTACTATTCAAAAACATTTTTATATAATAAATTTTCAAATAAAAGGTGTGTTTTTATGCTTGATAAAAAATCATCTGTAGAATTATACAAAAAATACTTTAGAGAAGAGCCGGACCATTCTGTTACTTTTCTAGGTTCAAAATTGAATATGATATTTCCAAAAGAATATATCAAAAAAGATATAGCTTCTATTAACAATAAACAAGTAAATATTTTAGGAATATTCGAAGCTTTTATTTATGACGATATAAATAAAGATATAGAAGAAAATCCGAATGACTATGATCATCACTTTGCATTGAAATGTCCTGCTATATTGACTGTAAATCCACCATCAATCGAAGAATTTTCTATTGTAATCGACGATCAAATTACAGCAGAAAAATATAAAGAATCTTATTATAAACTTACATTTTATTATGGGGACACATTTATTAACAATACGGTAGCTGTTCAATCGATTAATGTATTGAAAAATTTCAGTAATATGATATTTAGTGGTCACATACCTAGTTTACTCACATATAGTGACGTTCTTGAAACTTGGGATTTGTGTAACCGCAGTAATGGTGGTGGAGATCTTAAAGTTGATTATGCGATGTTAGCGATTATTGTTAGTGCTCTTACTAGATGTCCTGATGATTATACTGTACCATTTAGATTTAAATATGAAAAATATAGAGAAAAAGGAATATTGAATGGTAAAATTGTTCGTATGAACGATGTTCCTAAATATTCATCTGATTTTGCTTCGTTAACTGGTGCAGATGCTAAACATGGTATTACAATTGCGATGAAAAATCGTAGAGTTGATAATAAAGATGTTACGGTTACACCTGTAGAAGATGTTATTAAGTAAAATACTGGAGGTTTAGAATAAATGGGATTATATGATTATGAAAAATTACATTCTCAAGAATTTCCAGTAAGATACAATGGAGTCAAAGTTTCCCAATTGGAAACGATGTCTTTGAATAAAAATTGGTTAAATGAAGTTAATCCTTATGTATCTTCTAGCGATCCAATAGTTAAATTGTTGAATAGACCAGTATTTAAAGCTACACAATTAAGAGAAGAAATATATTTTATAACTTGTAGATGTTATAACGCAGAATCAAAATTTAACGATTTTATATTTATTGTCAATGAAAATACTATATTTAAACGATTTAGAATATATAAAGATGCTTCTAAATCTGATGAATTTTTTCTTAAAGGTGAAGTTAATTTAAACGAATTTTTAACTTTGTTCAATGATAAGGATTATAGAAAAGTATTCAGATTTTTCAATAATGAACAAGTTGAATTTGAGAAAGCTCTTGAAATTATAGATGAATCTATCGAAAAAACTTATAAACATTATTTAGATTATGGTTTTATGAATGGGATGGTAATTGAACCATTGAATATTCAACATTATAATAAACGGACTTGGATTTATTTATTAATGGCTCACAATACATTAGTAAATTTAAATCTAAATTATAAAACCATCGGTAATGATGCTTATTATGATAATGAATTTGCCAAAAAATATAATTAAAACTATTACTAGAGGAAATCTATCCTCTAGTAATATTATATTACCAAAAAACAATTCTATATAACTTATAAGGACAAAATTATGCTTATAGATATATTAAACGTAGAAGAAATGATTGCTAGATATGATTGGAAACAAGTAAAAGTAGCAAATTATTTTATTCCTAATACATCGGAAAATCATCCGGAAGGATTGGTTTCAAACGAAATATTCGGTAATCCTGGTACTCCAGATCGTAAAGTTAAATGGGGTTGGATGGATTTGGGTGATTATTTTATGTCACCTCATGTGTATTATGTATTTCAAAGACTTAAAGCAAATATTGCTTCAGATATGAAACAAGGTCTTGGTAATTATTATATAGATAAATATGGTGAAATTACTAAACTTGATGAAGGCAAAAAAGTTCCAGAAGATGCTATAGTTAAAGAAATTGGGACTGGTTGGAATTGGATGAGAAAGAATTGGGAAAATATCTCTTGGAGAATAACTAAGGATATGAGTAAGGCTGCTAAAGATAGACGTGGATTATTGCAATCTTTGTCTGTTGAGGAAGTATTTATTAATAAATATCCGGTAATGCCCGCATTTTATAGAGATGTAGACTTTAAAAATCAAAAAAGAAATATTATCAACTCTCAATTTTATTCCAAAATGATTCATTATTCCAATATAATTAAGAAAACTGATAGTTTCTTTATTGATGAAAATGATCCGAATATTCCAAAAGCTTCTATTACACATATAAAAATGCAAGATTTAATTCAAGAAATATATTTATTTTTTATGAATAAATGTAGTGGTGCAAATGGATTTATTAACGATTTTGTTGTTGGTAAAGCTACAGATTATGGTGCACGTTTAGTTATTTCTTGTCCAAATATTAATAATGAACATTGGACTGATTGTGAATGTGATTTCTTTCATTCGTCGGTTCCTATGTCAATTGCTATTAATATTTTTGCTCCGTATATGATATTTGGTATGACTTCTTGGATTACCAATTATGTTGCTGGAAGAAGAATGATTCCATATTATAATAGAATTACAAATAAAATGGAACAAAAAGAGCTCGATCCGACTTATATTGATGAATTTGATGTACAAAAATTGAGAAAAATATTAAATAGATATAAAAAATCTAAATTTTATCGTATTAGTAAATTAACACTTAAAGCTATTGATGGAAGTAGAATACCTATTAATTATTTTTGTAAAGATGGCCCAAATGAATCTTATGAAATAGATACGAATGTTAGTGAAAATGAAAACAAAGGTGTTCAAATTCGCGAATTAACTATGTGTGAATGGATGACAATTGTAGCTAATTCTACAATTAAAGATAAATACATTTTTAATACTCGTTATCCTGTAGTTGATTACAACGGTACGTATCCATCATTAATGAACATAATTCCATCAAATAATTATAAAAAAGCTTACATAAATGGTGAATTGATCAACAGATTTCCGATTATAGATGAAAATACTGATAGAGAAAATGCAGAACACATGTTTACTGATACTATGCGTATGTTCTCTGTATATCCAGCGGCATTAGGAGCAGACTTTGATGGAGATCAAATTTCAACTCAATCTGTATTTAGTGCAGAAGCCAATGAAGATTGTAGACGTCATGCTCACGAAATTTCAAATGTTATTGGATTAAATGGAAATCTTATTCGTGAATTTCCACATGTAGTGGAACAAGGATTATATGGATTGACATATAAAATTCCTATTCCAGAAGAAAAAGGAGGAAAATAATTAAATGGCTAACAAAAAAGAAGAAAATATGGCTAACGTAATGTTTTCCGATGCAAATAGAAGTATATTAGCTGATCATTATGGATTGACTCCAGAATTTATTAAAAACAATAAAGATAGATTAGATAATATAAATTCAATGATTACTAAATCATTGAGTAAAACCAATGAATACGATCCAAAAAATGTATTGGATAGTATGCAACAATTGCAATCTGTGATTAAATCTACATATAACACTGATACATTTGGAACACAACTTGAATCAAATGCAGGCGTTAATACCCCAACCACAACTAATGGTTTTAGAATGATTTATGGAGATATTAGTAATAAAGACGATAATGAAATATTTTCATTTAATGTTACTTTATTTAGTGCATATCGCAATTTAGTTACAGAATATCGAAATATTTCAAGATTGATTCCAGAAATTCATAGATGTGCAGATATGAAAGCTAGAGACATTCTTGCAATCAATGAAATCTCTAAAAAAGCTGTACAAAATGTTTACAAAAATCCAGAATTAAGTTTTGATAAATCTTCTAATGATGCAGTTAAACTTAGTGAAGATCCAATAAATACGAAGATTAATGAAAACGTCCTCGATCGCTATGATATCGAAAATAAATTTCAACGTTATTTCGAAATAGCTCTTGAAGAAGGTGCAAAACCAGTTGTGGTGTATCCTTATAAAGATATAATCGAAATGGCTAAATATAATATAAATCGATATACTCAAAAATTCAAATCTTTTAAAGAGAAAGTCGGCAATATGTCTAGTGAAGCTTATGACCAAGAGATTTATACTTGTCATAATGTTTCTCACAAACTTCTTGATTCATATGAACAACCATTCAAAACTCGTGGTACGGAAGATGATAATCAATCTACAGAGTCTTATAACGATTATGTAAATCGAATGGTAAATAAATATATCAATAAAGATGATATAAATGAATATATGAATCGTGGTATCGAAGATATCAAAAACAACATGCAAAAAATAGAAAATTCCAAAGTTATGGAATTGGCTATGGGAAATGATATTGATAAATTCGATAAAATTGAAGAAGTTAAAGATAAATTTAGAGATTTGTCTCAAAAAGTTAAAATTGATACTAATCTTGAGCAAGTATTTAAAAATCAGATTTTCAATTGTATCAAAACCATTGATGAGAATATTGATTTTTATAATCAATCTGAAGCCCCAATGGCATTAGCAATTAATAACTTTAGACGGATTTCTCAATTTACTGGATATCATGAAGATCCAAAATCTGGTATAATTGCATATGGAATGAATAAACGCAAATCACTTAAAAAAGGTGAGGTTGATCTTCCATATCATTCATTCTCTGGAGATTTAGTATCTGAAAACAATGTTGATGGTACAAAATCCGTATTAGACGAGTATGATGATTTATTCTCACCTAATAAGAAATCAGTATTAAATGATTGTCTTATTAAAGAATATGATTCGGAAGATGTTATTCCTGTTATTGTTTCTGGTAAACATGTAGGTTATTATTGTGTAGAAAATTCTCCATATACAGGAAATTTGGAATCTGTTAATAAACGTAATAGTAACTTTACTGATATGTTTATTAATCTTGGATTTAGTAATGATTACGCATTAAGTCCAAACCCACAAATCACAGGTAGTTATACAAGTAATTCTGTAAATATGCCTGTTATTGGGGGCCCAGCTACAGATATTCCTTCAATTGGTGTTACTGGAGCTAGTTCATCGGCTTTAACTGGCGGTCTTGATCTTGGTGGTTTTGCTTATGGTCCTGAAGCAGATGACGCTTCGCATCGCAACAATATCATGAAAAAGATTATGTTTAAAGTAATTAAAGAAAAATTACAGAATAAAGATCTTGATGAAGACAATGAATTTGTAGATACAGTAATGAATCTTATTAGAGATGGTGCAATTGTTAATAATAGAATTAAGATTACATATGTACCTGAAAAATATATGTGTTATTTTACTCCAAAACTTGATGGTAATGGTATTCCACAATCATTTATGAAAGATTGTTTGTTTACTTGTTATGAAACAATTCTTGTTAATATGAATAATATAATGACAAGATTAACTCGTACAGGTGCAAAGGATAAGATTACTATTAATATTGGTAAAGCAAAAAATATGGGTGCTTCTATTAGAGCAATTGAAAATAGTTTGACTACTAGAAAACTCAATGTAGAATCTCCATTTACTTCACTTTCTCGTGTATTAAAATCTGCTTCATTATCCGAAACTATTATTGAACCAGTATTTGATGGTGAAAAATTATTTGAATATGAAGATATTTCACAGAAAAATGAACCTGTTAATCAAGATGATCTCGAACAAAAACTTAAAAATGATATTATCACATCATTAAAATGTCCATTGACTATAATGAATCCTTATCAAGAAGAAGATTTTGCTAGTATTGCGGCATCTAGAAATGCAGAATATAGATTTGATATAATCAAATTGCAACAAAATTTCGCAAGAACTTCTACTAAATTTATTAGATTACTTATAGTTGGTTCAGGTTTAATTGAAGATATTAAGAAAATAAATCCTAACTTCGAATTGAAAGATATTGAAGTAGTATTTGCTCCTCCACAGAATCTAAACATGAAAAATGCGAATGATACTTATGGAGTAGTTTCAACTTATATCGAAAATATTATGAATCTTGTTTATGATCAAGATGATGATTCAGCAACTATGAAATATGCTAAAAACGAACTTAGAAAAACTCTTTATATGGATCTTTTCCCAGGTCTCGAACTTGATAAATATATTTCAATGGCCGAAAATATTCTTAGAGAATCTAAGACTAAAGCTATTGATAAACAGAAAAATGATTCTATAAATGAAGTTATCAATGCGACTAAGTTTGAACCTCTTAAAGTAAATCCTGATGGATCTATTACTAATCCTGATACAAAGGGAGTAGGCAATGGTGACGATAGTGGTTGGTAAAAATATTAAAATTTAATAAATTCTGGAGATTAATTTCTCCAGAATTTATATTTATATATTATTTTATTGGAGGAAGATTATTTATGGAAATAACTTTCAAAGATGAAGAATGGGACCATGACTATGGAACATCATCGTTGGTAAAATTAAATGATTACCAAAATATGATTGATCCAGAATGGAAAAAATTAGGAATTAGTGATTATTATTATCACCATATTGTCCTTAAAAATGGTCAAGAGATTTATTTATTAGATAAATCCCATTATGTAGTTGGTGGAGGTTGGGGACAAATTAAACCAACTAGGATAATCAAACATAAACGTGGTGGTATAACTCTTCGTTTTAATAAAATGAAAGTTTCTATCGGTGTTCTTGTTTGTTATTGATCTGAATTAAAAGAAGTGAGAAATTAATCTCACTTCTTTTTTTTAACTTCCCATAATTTTTGTTGTAAGTAATTGTGATCCCATTGATGCCACAGAACTGGCAGCACTACCACCATCACTATATGGAGACGCACAACCTGCTCCAATTATAGCTAATAAACTTAATAATTGTGGACCTTTGACTAATGGCATGGCTGCAGGATCAGATGAAGTTAACGATGAATTAGCTTGACCTGCAGATGGTACAACTGGACTATTTATATTTGGACAAGCACCAATTGTATATCCAGATTCAATAACAGGACCATTAAATCCGTTTATCGGGCAATCAACGTGAAATGTACTTCCTTTAAATGCAACTGAAGTTACTTCATGTTGTTCATCTCTGATACTGAATTTACCTGCATCACTAGTTTGTTCATAATTATCATATTCATAAGTAACATCAGATCCTTTACTTTTGATTGTTTCTGCTTCATTATTTTCGGTATCAGTCTTAATATTTACTTCAGAATCCATTTCTATATTAAGTGTATCACCTTTTATTGTAATTACATCTGCACTCTGTTCAATACTAGAACCACTAGTTTTACTAGTTATCGTATCTTTTTTAGTATCCATTGTCCAAGACAATTTATTATTATCTGTTATTGTAATTATACCATTTCCTGCATCTAATTGTATAGTTTGTTTACAAGTTTCACCATTGACGTTAGTTGCTATGATTTCAACTAATTTATTAGAAGAATCCAATTTGACAAAATAACTATTATCTTCAGAAAGAGCAGTATTTTCTTTTTTATTTGCTGGAACTAGCATTATCAATTTATCCGTAGCTCTTTGACCCAATCGGTTAATTGAATATGGATAAAATAATAATGTTTTTATATCATTATCAATAATTTTGATAATAACTTTATCACCAACTACATATTCAGGCATAAATTGATTTTGATTCAATAATGGACGAACTACTATATAATTTTTAAGAACTGCACTAGATTGAATTGAACAGTTATTATCACTTGAATTTACACACTTTGAGGAAGAAATACTCACTGTTTCATCTTTAGCTTTATCACCAGACTTCAACGAATAACCTAACATAAATTTAGGAATAAATACCCCAAGTCCAGGAAAACCCAATTGTTCAGCAGTTTTCATTACTATTCCAACGGTATCAACATTATTATCGACACCTAATCCAGGAACAGTATTTATAGAATCTATTAATTGCATTTTAAACCTCATTAAATTTATATTAAAATGTCGAGTTTTGAAATCGTATTAAAATTATATATTATTTTAATGAGGATAGAAAAATAAAATTTCTATAAACCTCAAGGAGTATTATATGATAGTTTTAGGTTTTAGTGGTATTGGAAAAACAGCATTATTTTACAATAATAATCTCACAGTTGATAACTACATCGATTTGGATTTTAAAGATTTTAAAATTGATGGAAATGTTAATTGGGTGGAATCTTATGTAAAATGTGCAAATTATTTGCATAATCAAGGCAAAATCGTATTAATTTCGACACACGAAGAAGTTCAAAAAGAAGTAATTACTACACTTAATCACAATGATTATGTTATTATTGCTCCTAATAAAGAACTTCTTTATGAAATGTGTTCAATACGAAAAAATGATAATTTTAATATTATCGATCGTATTGTAGAAACACATTATTGGGAAATCGAAAGTGTAGTAAAATTATATAGTATGAATTGTATAGAATTGACTAGTTCAAAAACTGATTATGCACATTGGCTCTGACCATTGAACAAAAAGAAGTGAGATTAATTTCACACTTCTTTTTTTTTTCTAAATTATAACTTACTTTAATATATAGTAAAAATATGTTTATTTCAAATTGATTATCATTTATATATAATATAATTGATAAGAGGTGATTAAGTATGACACTTATAGAAGCGTATAAACAAAAAATGAAATCGATAATTTTAGATACTTATAATAATAAAATTAATCCCGATTTTGTTGATAATTTCTTGAATAAAATTTGTAAACCTGCGGAAAATCAAAAAGTCACATTAGTTGGACGAAATTTATACAAATATATTGATAGGCAAGAGTACGATGCAAATGAAATATTAAATATAATCGATAATAATCATTTGAATATCATAGCGAATGGATTGTATACAGAAAATTTTGATCCTCCAAGTTCAATTATTATTGATGAATGGATGACAACTCGTGCTAACTTAAAGAAAGTTGAACTTGAAGCTCTTGAAGCTGGTGAATTAGATAAATGGCGAGAATATAAAAACAAAGAAGTAAAAGTTAAACAAAATACTAATAGTATTTATGGAGCATCTACAATGCAAAACAGTTTTGTTTCAAATGTAGATATTGGTGGAGCAATTACTTCTCAAGCACGAAATTTTATTTCCGAAATGCAATGGAATATTGAAAAATATATATCACAAAATCTTGCTTTTTATGATATTTCTGAAACATTTTCTTGGATAGAATCGTTAAATAAAAAGATTTCTAAAATAACAATGGAAGATCTGTTTTATATCGATTATATACCAACCGTTGAAGATTGTCGACGTCGATTTATAGTAGTGACAAAAGATGTTCCGAATATTAGAAAAAATAGTAAACAAATAGAAAAAACGATATTTTTAATGTTTGAAAATATGAGTAAAGTTAAAAGAATATTATTTTACTATGCTTGTAATCCAGTTGAATTAATTCGTTTAAATCCAAAAGTATTGAAATTGATGAATAATATTATTACAAATGGAATTGAATTTATTAATCCATATAAAATACCGGACGACCTTAAATCTGATATGGAACCACTTGAACATTTACTTGATATATTTACATTTGTGGATACTTGTACATATCAACGAGTTATTAAATATCAAACCCATAAGAAACGATGTTGTATTCTTTCAGATACAGATTCAACTATGCCAACAATGTATAAAATCATTAAAGATACGTTACATGCTTGTGGTCACGAAAATTTAATTAATGATGAATTAGTTACAACTAAATTGGGAATGTTTTATGTATCTATAATTACAACAGTTTTGGATAGAGCTTGTATGAAATTTGCAATCGATTGTAATTCACAAATTGATGGAAGAAAATTTAGATTATTCATGAAAAATGAATTTTTCTTTAGTATTGTATTATTATTTCCAGTTAAAAAGAACTATATTGGTATTCAGAAACTCGATGAAGGAAAAGTTGTTCCTCCAGAAAAACAATTGGCAATCACAGGTAGATCTCTTGGCGGTTCTGCTCTTAATGAGTGGGTTTCTGACGCAATGGATAATCTCATTGAAGAAAAAGTTCTTAAAGCTGATAATTATAATCCATTGGATATATTAAGAGGTGTAGGAAATATTAGGAAGCATATTACAGATGCATTATTGGATGGTGACAAAACCTTTGGTATGTACGCAAGATATAATGGAATTGCTCATATTAAAGATCCAGATAGATCTACGGCAGCTAGAGCTTCTATTATTTGGAATATGTTGTATCCAACTGATCAGATAGTTCCTGGAGACCCAATTTATATGTTTAACACTAGTTTTTATGGAGAAAGTGATTTAGATAAAATTCCTGAAAAATATAGAGAAATAAAAGAAATTTTGAGGGAAAAATTATTCCACAATCTTATAATTGGATTGGATTTTGGTAGATTTGGACTAAAAACTTTTGCGATGCCAGCAGATGGAGACCATCCAAAGATTCCAGAATGGATTATTCCGTTTATTAACATAGAAGAGATGGTCGAAAAACATATTCAACCTATAATTGCTCTTTATCCAAACTTGTTATTGTCACCAGGTAAATATGTAGCTGGTGGAGTAAAGAAATTTGGTTCGTCGAACCTTATTAAATTTTAAAAAAGATTTATAGGAGATTTATTAATGAAAAAAGAAACTAAATCAAAAACAAGGTCAAATTATAGAAGACGTCGTCCTTCAAATGTGACTAAAAAAGAAAATAAAACTATTGATAAAAATAAAAATCTTGATAAAAATAAAAATCTTGATAATCCAAATTTAAAAGATATAACTGAAGAAACCTCAGTTTATGCTGTTAGATTTGGTATATTTGGAAAATTACATTTTAATGAAAAATTGTTTTTAAGTCAATTTGGTTTGATTGCTGGTGATAAAGCTACAGAAAAACGAATAAGTAAATATTATTCAAGAGATTTGCGTAAATTAATTGTAAATAAATACATTAAACCACAGTTTTTTAAACAAATTCGAGCAATTAAGAAAGAATGGTTTGATGACAAAAAAGAACAAATGTGTATCATTCGTGTTGGTGATATAAGAATTAAAGTAAAATTAAATGTAATTTATTCAAATGTATTGAATAGACAAATGTATTATATATCTATTAATAAAATTGATATTTTTACATTAATTAAATGTATTCACACAATGAGCATTCAAATTTCTAATAATGAAAATCCATATTATAAATATTTGAATTATGGATTAAAAGGTTTTATATATGAAACGACTGGTTATGGACAAACTCTAAATGATGTGTCTATTGGATATTTTATTAATTCGAAAAATGATAATAAAGATATAGCTAGAGCATTCGCAATATCGAATTATTTAACAGCAATATGTAGAATTAAGAAAGCATTCGAAAAAACCAAAGTATTAGAATTTAAAATCTCGAAATAATAAATATTTCTATTATAATTGAAGTGGAATATTATATTCCACTTCTTTTTTATTGTAATAATACTTTAAAATAAAAAATACATTAATTATATATTATGGATATAATATATAGGGGGAAATTTTTCTTGAATATTACAAATACTATAAACAATTTGAATAAATCAAATAGTTTGAATAAAGAACAAGAAACCAAAAAAGCTGTCGGAATTCTTAAATATAATCGAATAATTGCGTTGTATCCATCAGTAAATAAAAATGTTTACAATATAGATGGAAGTAGTATTTTATTAAATAGTCGATGTATTATTATTAATTATTCTGTTAGTGAAATCGACAATAATACAAAATATTTATTTAATAAAACTACTTATATTTGTGATTTAAATTTTCCAGGAAATATTACTCCACAAATGTTAAATTCAATTGAGGATATAACAAAATTATTAAATGGGGCAACCGTTGTTCCAATTTATGCATTTAATAATCCCCACGTCGAAGATAAATTGACTGGTAAGTTTAGAGATTTGGGTTTAACTATGGTAGATTTAAATTGTCCATATGATTATGGAGTAATTAATTTTAGTGGACATGATAAACAAGATCAATATAATTCTTTTTATAAAGATATAATTAAACCTAGTTTCTTTAATCCAAAATTTTATACTCCAGATGAAATGGAAGTTACAAATATTCAAGATAAATCCAAAAGTGGTATTCTTGAAGATTTTATCGACGATCACACTAAAATTGTAAAAGATGTTCAAAATTATACTAAAAATGTTCGATTGTATAAAAATGGATTTGAAAGAAAAGATAGAGTAATAAATAAAAGAACAATGAAAACTCATGAGTTATTACTCGATATATCTTCAGATTTAATATTTATTCCAATTGAAGATTTGGACATTTTAATTGATATTGGTTAAGATTTAACATTTAATGTTAGGAAAATGACGACTTTTGTTAGATTTGATGAAGAAATAAATAATTATTACTATGAGAAATTAACGGATTCCATTACAAAAACTGTAAATGAATTCAGAAATTCTATTGATAATGAAAAGTTTTACATTTCTATTCAAAAGAATGAAGTATTATTTTCATTAAATATTATATTTAAAAATAATGATAATAGTGTTGACGAGATAAGAATAACTAATCCATTATATAAATTATACTCACAATTTGCAATGAATAATGAAAGTATAGTACAAAGTATCGAAGCTGATGCAGAATATGCTAAACTCAATTATATCGAATCTACTTGTCAAAGTGGTAATATAGGATTAATTGAAAATGCGATCAAAACAGTACAAGATTATACTAATTTATTAGATAGATATAAAGAATCTCTAATAATGAATCATTATGAATCAAAAATGTCACTGGAGGATTTATCAAATAGATTAGATGAAATAAATAATAAATAGAAAAGGAAAATATAGATTGTGGGACGAAAGAGAAAGATACCTAAAGAAAGTAAAGCTCTTAAGTATCTTTATTTCATAGTAGTCAATTTTCACGGACAAGATGTACTTAAGTTTGGTATAAGCAATAATTATATCCGACGGTTTACAGAATATAATAATTCTGAAACTGTTGGATATATTAAAGATATATTAGAAGTTTATAGATCTGATTATCCAAAACGTCTTGAATCGATGATGAAGTGGTATATGAATCAAATAGAAAAACCATATATCAAACAAGAATATTATGATTTAAAGTATTATGGGTTTTTAGTAGATAAAGCAAAATATTTTGCAGAATTATTTGGTATAAAACTAATTAAAATAATGTGAGGAATGAAATTATGGCTGCACATTTTGATAATGAAGAATGGAAAATGGGAGGGATTCAATTTGATTTAATTGATATTAATCGATTGAAACAAACTGTTGATTTGGAGTTTTACAATTATCAAACAAATAAACTTGTAACTCTTAAAAATATTCCATATAATTCATTCGTAATTTTATCCAAAGATATTAATCGAAATATCAGATTTGAAGATTTTGAATTTGAAAAAAATAAACGATATAAATTTGATAGTTTTACTAACGATTTAAATATTGATGATGTTGTATATCGAGTAGCTATTGAAATTGTAGCTTATGGAGCAGTTTATAATAAAGAAAATTATTCGGCAATAAATTTCACATTAAAAAATGGTGGTCAAGTATTTATTACTAGTAGTTTAATAGCAAGTTTGAATTATATTCAATATATAGTATTCAAAAATGATTCCGAAAGTTTTAATAAAGTTTTGGAAGTTTTAGATATGAATATTGAAGAAATTAAAACACATTTATTGTAAATAAATATAAATATAGAGACTATTAAATATATTTATTTAATAGAAGGAAGTTGAATTATGAATAATGATGAAACTAAAATTCCGGATTACGAACAGACAGTTCGCAGTAATGAGAATCTTAGGGATAAAATGGAAGGTTGTGTAAATGAACCAAATCGTTTTAGATCTACAGAAGATCAAAAAAGAGATAATAATATCTCAAACAATTCAATCCAAAGTATGGATTAATTTTAAAATAAGCACATAAAAAAGGAGTAATTTTATGGCAGATATGGAAAATAATAAAAGAGTAAATTATGATATTTATGCTACACCTTGTAGACCGTTCTTTTCTTATAAGAAACCAGGCGACGGTAATGCATATTGTATGGTAGTTCCACAGATTCATTCACATGTAGTAACATTGAAATTTACAAAATCTATCACTAGTGAAAATAGAATTGATCTTAATTGTTATCTTTCTCCAGCTAAACTTCAGGATTTTGTAAATATTCTTGAAGGAATTATGGCTAGACGTAGAGATACATTCATTAATGGTGGTTACTATTCTACAGATGAAACATTCAAGATTCCCGTTACACGCTACGTTGATGGAAAGGAAACTTCTATTGGTGCTCTCACTATTGATAGTGAACTCGTTGATGGAATTTCTAGAATTAGACTTACTTATTTTGAAAATGAAAAGAACGATTCTGTAGAAATTGTATTCAATGATAGAGTTCCAGAAGAATCAATTGGTGCATCAATTGCTCTTGATAAAATTGATTATGGAGATATTCAGGCATATAAATTTGTGACAATGATGCAGGAACTCATTACTCCTAGAACAGATATCATGTATGGTATTGTTAATTCTGCTGTAAGCTCGATTACAAGATACATTTCTGCTTGTTTCAGTAATAGTAGAAGTGGTGGAAGTTTTCATAACGGTGGAAATAAATCATATCAGAATAATGGTGGAAACAATAATTCTAATTATTCTGATTATGAAGAAACAACATTTTAATTAAAATAAATATTATTAAAAAGGAGTAATATTATTAATTTAATATTACTTCTTTTTTTTTTGGAGTATTAGAATATGGCTAATAATACAAATGATAATGAAAGAAAGCTTGATGATGATTTTCTTGCAAAATTAGAAGATCCATCGACTAACGTTAAACCTGTGACTCCTGAAAATACTCAATCGGAAACGAAAGTAAAAGAAGAACCATCTTTTGAAGATACAATGACAAATCTTCAACCAAGAGAAGAAGAAAAAGTTGATAATGTAGATAAAAAAGATGATAAAACTGATATTGTCGTTGAAGAAAAGAAAGAAACTGTAATTCAGGAAGAAAATAAATCTACTTCTAAACCAAAGAAATCTAAAAAAACTGTAGAAGTCGTATCATCAGCAGAATACAACAAAGATAAAACTCCTCTAAAAAAGATGGATAATAAGATTGATGTTGTTGATGACATTGATTCTCGAGTTGATTCCAGTAATGATTTAATCGTTAATGGCGAAGAAGATAATAGACGAGAAACGGTTAGAAATGAATTATTTAATGAATCTATCGACTCATATATGTACAATAATTATGAGGATGAAGATAAAAAAATAAATAAAAAGAAAATCGAAATTGTTTCTGCTAAAAATGAACCAGAAAAAGCTGAAGAAATTAAAGAAGAAACAAAAAAAGAACTTACTCATGACGAAAAGCTTAAAGCTAATCATATTTATGGTGGAGATGGAAAAATCTCTGCATTTAAACTTAGACGTTCAAAAGTATCAAAAATTCTTAGTAAAATCGAAGTAAAAGATACTTCTATAATCGATCCAATCAATATTAACGATGATATTGATAAACTCGATCTTTATACTAAGACTGTTCTTCCAACATTGAATCCTTGTTATTCAGTTGTACCATTAGTTATTTCTGGCGTAGTTATAACTATGACTGCATTCTCTTGGCCAAATATTCTTGATATTTATCGAATTGAGGAAAAACTTGATGAACTTGATCCTAATGATGAAGAATATATTTATAAGAAAAATCGTTTGTTTATTGAAAAACGTCACAAACAACTTGATTTATTTTATGATCACATTTATTCTGTATCAGGATTTGCAGGTAAACCAAGTAAAGAAGAATTATTTGGTAAGATAATTAAATGGCCTGATTTTCAACAGCTTTTCTTTGCCGCATATTCAGCTACATTTAAAAAAGCTTATACATTTACTCTTACTTGTCCTAGATGTGGACTCCAACAAGATAGAGCAATTGATCCAAAATCGCTTTGTTTCATGCTTAATAAAAATATTAATATTGATAGATTTAATTATTATCTTGAAAAAGGCGCAGCAATTGCTACCAATGATGATTCTATGGCTGTTTATAAAGCATTTCAAGAAGAAAAACTTGTAGATAAGTCAAATAATACTTATCGTACAATTAAACCTCTTAGTGATTCTGCTATTATTTGTACCCTCAAAGTTCCTACAATTAATGAAGCTCTTGATGGTATGGAACAGATTATAGAAACGTTTAAAGATAAACCACTTGAATATATTGCTGATGATGGCACTAGTATTGCTATCGATTCTAGCTTTGGTGTTAATGATATCAAAGATCTTAGAGATATTAAACGTTATCTTTATGTTAAATCTTTACTTGTTGCTAAACCAAATGAATCTGAAAATAGTGATAAAATTGAAGTTGGTTATTTTGAATTTACAGGAAAAGATGAAATTATCAATACTATTTCACAACTTTCTACTGTAGATTACAAAGAATTGCTTTCTGATCCAAATTTAAATGCAATTTCTAGTATCACTGGAATTCGTCATCAGTATGATGGAAAACTTTGTGGGAATGATAATTGTAAACAGGAAATGGGTCTTATGGCTGTAGAACCAGAAACACTTTTTTTTACAATCGCGGAGCAAGAATTGCCCAATTAGAAAGGGAAAAGGCAGCTGCTTCGCCAAAACAAAAAGAAGAAACTACAGTCGATGTAAAACAAAATATCAATTCCGATTTAATTATGGTTGAGAAAAACAATAATTCAAATCGAATGGATAAAGAAGAAGTTGAAAAAGAATCTAATAAGATACTTCAAAACATTCTTCAAGCATCTAAATTATTTGAAGGCCGTTTTACTTATAGTGAAATAGCAAATATGGATATACCAACTTTTGAATCATTAGTTGATAATGAATTTGCTAATATCGATAAGTCATATAAGGATTTTAAAGAAAGAGGAGTTGTGAATGCATACACCAAAGGCGAAATGTATTCCAATGATAAAGATTTAAAAATGCTTAATGAGACTACAACAGCGTTAATCAAATAATTTGGATTTTATTAGTTAATTATTTACTTTTTAAAAATATTTCCACACTAAATATAATATATACACAAATAAAGGCTTTTTAATTAGAAATTTGGTGATGAAATAGGAGTAAATATAACTTAATTCTTATAAAAATTAAGATATATTAGAAACGAAAATGAAAAAGAGTTATTCATTTTTCGATTTTTTAACAGATATTATCGACGTAGTTGTAAATGATAATGGTAAACATAGTGATCCTTATAATATAAATTTTACAAATCATTATAAGACACTATATAACATAGATGAAGATTTAAAAAAGGAATTAAATTCAGATGTTAAAATATCTGAAATTGTTCAAAATAAGAAAAATAAATCTCTTACAATTAAGGTTGATGGTATAAAAATCGATAAGACAAAGAAAGAAGAAATTCAAAATATGTTTGATAATAAAAATATTGATTGTAATCTAGATAAAGGTAAACTTAATAGTTTTACAATCACAAAAAATTCTAAGGGAGTTCTGGAGGAAAGAGAATGGCAGAAATAGTACCAAAATATGAAGCATCTTTTACAGATATGCGTATTTCTGATGTAGGTTTCGGAAAAGATGAATATAAAAGTTCAAAACCAAATATTGTTAAAAATGATGCGCTTCTTAATGAAATAACTAAAATTAGTGAAGCTGCAGAAACAGCAATCGGTCACACTATTGGACCTTATGCCGATGAGACATTGGTTCAAGATTATGCCGATGCAGAAGTACCTATTTTCAATACACGTGATGGTTATACAATTTTGCAGAAAATGAGATTTACTCAACCGATTCCAAATGCAATTTTTAAAATTATTCGTGAAACTTCTGAATATCTTCAGGAAAAAGTTGGAGATTCAACATCTTCTGGCATTCCAATTGAAACTTCACTTCTTAAAAACTTTGTTTCTATTTTCAACAATACTAAACAAGGTGGAAACGGTTGGACATTCTCTCCTGTAGGAATTAGAAATATTTCTACTATTTGCGTTAGAGAAATTCTTAATGGATTTAATAATAACTCAAAATATCAGAAATCATTTAGAATTCTTGAACGTGGCGAAGAGTATAGTGATCTTGAAAAAGAAGAAATTGTAAAATGGCTTGAAAAAGTTGCTACAATTTCTGCTAATAATGATTATGAAACAGGTCACAAAATTGCAAATCTTTTTAAAGATAAGCTTGATGGTAGAGGAAGTGTAATTGCTCAGATTTCTTCAAATGAAGATGAGTATGTTGAAGAAACTAAAGCTTATAAGATTAATAAAGGTTTGACGGATCATAAACGTATGTCAAATAAAGTTGACGGAATCACTTGTGAATTTAAAAATCCATTAGTAGCTATGTTTGATGGTAGTTTACTCGAAACAGATCTTCCAGCATTCAAACACATTGTAGAAACTGCCGCATTCGTTCTTAAACGTCCATTAATAGTAATGGCGCATTCTTATGATATTCATATTATGCAATATGTGGTAAGTGCTCTTTCTGGACAAGAATATAATATAAAAGGTGAAGCTCTTAATGATCCTAAAATGGACGTTAGTTCAGATCCAATGAAAATACAAATTGCAACAATAATTGTTCAGAATAAAGAAATTCTTGAACAGTATGCATTTGATGACACTGCTCTTATGCTTAATTGTACTCCATTTAGTACTGAAATTACTACACTTAAAGATCTTCCAAAAGCAAAAGAAGATTGTGGTAAAATCTTACTTGAAATGTGTGGGTCTTGTGAATCTGCTTCTCTTGGTTATATGGAATCTCTTTTCTTTGGATGTCAACCAAATAAAGATAAATTCGATGCTAGAATTAGAGAACTTGAAGATAAACTTGATGCTATTAAGAAAGTTAAATTTCATTATACTGATTATAATCAGGGTGATATTCTTGATCGTATTAATGCTCTCGAATGTAAAACTACGTTCTATTATTGTGGTGGAAGAACTGATAAAGTTAAGAAATCTCGAAAATTGGTAATCGATGATGCAATTGATGCTTGTAAGGCAGCAATTAAGAATCATGGTGTGTCTATTGGTGGAAACATGAGTGTTTGTCATTATATTGAACATAATTTTGACAATCTTACTCATCAGATTATGGATAAAATTATTGATTCTCAGGTAAATATCACTGCTGCAGAAAACAGAGAAAATGTCGAAAGTATTGTTAGATCAATACTCGAAGCTATTAGAGATTCATTTGGTCAGGCTTATCGTTATGCTCTCTATAATATGTATAGAGATCCAGAAAAAGCTTATAAAAAGTGGGAAGAATGTGTTTCTGAAACAATTCCTTCAATTTATAATATAATGACTAATAGAATTGAAAAATTCGATTCTACTGATGTTGATAAATGTACAACGATTATTGTACCAAAAAATACTGATATTTGTTTACTTACTGTTGTGATCGAAACTGTTTGTGAATTAATCAATATGGGAAATATGATTACTATTGTATCTCCAGGACTTGATCTCGAACAACTTCAACTTAAACAGATGGAATCAGGTGCAATTTATGCAGCTGGTAATTCAGTAATGAAATTAGGAAGATAACTTAAATTAAATATTAAGTTATCTTTATTATTCGATTAAAAAGGAGTTAATAAAACGAATTGTTAACTCCTTTTTTATATATTTTTATGGGAGTAATTAAAAACTTAATATTATGATTAATTTATTT
>CAVAGO010000027.1:0-24639 GCA_963588075.1 bacterium
TTTCTAAATAGTTTAGTTTAAAAAAGAGAGTTTTAATTACTCTCTTTTTTTTTCGTATTTTATCGATCGACACTTAAATATAAAATTATTTGAAATGAGGTTGAATAAAACATTATGGCTTCAATTTTTTATAAATATTTTTGGGAAATCAATTTTGTTATTCCTAAACGAGATATATCTTTTATTCCATATTCATTGGTTAGATTTACCAAAACGTGTGATTATTTCAAAACTTCTATACCGACATACGAATTAATAGTAAAAATTAAAGATGAATATTTAAATGTTTTTAGAATGTATGATAAAGAAATTAGTGTAAATATTAAACAAAAAATGTTATATGGAAATTCAGAAGGTCATTATGATCAAGAAAAAATAATTTTTGAAGATACATTTATACCATTTTATGATAAAAATACTATTCCTGCATATGCTAAAACTAATAAAACTGTTAGTGCAGATCCAGATAAAGCTGGTTCTTTATACAAAGTTGACGATAGTCCTAGTATTATGAATCCGTGTGAAATTAGATTTGTTTTATTATCTAAGAAAGATTTGGCGATGAGAAAATATATCCATAATTATGTATTAGGATCGGATTCTAATCCGGTTAATACTGCCACAGCAGTTGGATTTGTGATAGATCAGAATGATTATGTTACTAAGTATTTGATGGATGCTCCAGATAATACTACGCCATATTCAGATTTGATTATAAAACCTGCCGATATAATTAATTCCATAAGACAAATTCAAGTAAATTATGGTATTTATAGTAAAGATTTACTTTTATTTTATGATTCGGGAATGTTATATGTGTTAAACAAATATGCAACAGAACATTCACATCAACAAGATGAAATTAATACAATTTCTGTTAGAATTGACGAAAGATCTGATAAAGTTAATCCTACTAATAGTGCAGAGATATTCGAAGATAATACAATTGGATATGAACGTGTAGCTACTTTAGTGAAAGAAGACAATGAATCGATATTGGGTGAATTGGTTGGGGATAAATTTGTATATAGTAGTGCAGATTCAGCATTTAACACTGTTTTTGGAAATAAAGGTAAAACTACATTCGTATCACCATTACATGAAGTTTCTAGAGATATTCAATCACATTCTGATACTGGAACAAAGAAAATTATGGATTATGATATGTTAAATAATCCATATAACATGAGTTCTTATATAGCTAGTACTTCTGTTGGTGTACCAGTTGGATTTACTATAGCTGGAGTTAATTGCGAACATTTTGCCCCAAATAAACGTATAAAACTAACATTGGATACACCAGAAAGTCGCAAATTGTATTCCGGAGTATATAATATATCTTCCGCCACATTTATTTATATGAATGCAGAAGATCCAAAACGCAGATTTGATACATTTGGTCATGTTGCTCTTACACTTATAAATAAAACCGATGGGTACGATAAAGATTATGAAATAAAATAATATAATAACTAGAGGATTAATTTCCTCTAGTTATCTTTTATTCGATTTTTGTAAATTTATATGTCCTTAATGCATTATCAGTATCATCAGCTTTAGTATATTCTACTATTTTTTCTGAATTATTTATAACTTTTCCAACAAACGTCCCGTTATCACTAGCTACTAATTTTATATAAGTATCATTTGTATCATCGATATTGTCATCACATTTAAGACTAATTTTGGTTTTATCGGATATACCATCGATAATACTATTGAATCCCCTATTCGTTATAAAATTAATATTTGTTTTTTCATCAAGAATATTGATATCAATGTTGTTTACATTTGTATTATCTTCGTCAGTTACATCAATATCGAATGTAAATTTAGCATCTTCAAGATCCTCGATAATGATATTTCCAGAAACAGATGAGTGACAAAAAATTTCACTTTTATTACTATCTTGGAATCCAATAACTGGCGAATTCAATTGAATTGTATCAGCTGATGTAAATTCAAGTTTTTCAGTTTTAATATATCCGCCATTTACACTAGGAGTCAAGTTTTTAGTTTTAATTTCTTTTAATACATCAAATTTACAATTGTTTAAAAATACGGGTTGAATAACTTCTTCATTTGTATTGATTATATTTAGATAATTTGAATGCAATTCAAGTTTATCTAATAAAATTTTCATATATTCGCCGGTATAATCACATTCGACTGAATCACAAGACCAAACTCCACCATTTATATTTATGTATGGAGATTCTATGTGTATATTCTTATTACAATTGATGGTTGTATCTACAATCGAAAGTTTCGTACAATTTTTCATTGAAAAATTATTATTTGTAGTAATTTCACAATTGTTCCAAGTTAATTTTACTACTGATGAATTATCATCTATATTTAATAAATCGATATTATCGCCAATCGTACATTTAGAAATATAAACTTTGGTAATATTTAATTTATTCACTTTTATAACTTTGAGATTTTTATCACTTTCATTATAAATATTACAATTACTTAATGTAATAGATCGATCGAAATCATCGTCAGTGGTTAAGAACGACACCAATGCGAAATCATTTTCATTTATGGTTCCAGATGGAGATATAGTAAGATTTAATTGTCTTAAGTTAACTTTTCCTACTCTTTCGAGATAAATAATTGGTTTTGGAACTATTTCATAAATAGTTCTCTCAAACTTTCCAATATTAAAATTGCTTACTCTATCAACTCTTAATATTGTACTATAAACAATATTATCATCAACTTTTATATTGTCAAAATATACTTTATTGTATCCTTTAACCAATATACGTTCATCGTTTTTGTCCGAACTTATTATTTCGTTTCCGAATATATTGAGATAATTTATTTCAAGTTTGGCTGAAGCAAATTCTGTTCCAGTTTTACTAGTACAACCAAATACAAATTTAGTTGGCCCATATTGATAAAGACTTAATATTTTCGTTGAGGTTGATGAAAAAAGATTTAATGTTAATGGTGTTTCGCTCTTATTATATGAAATAAGTTTAGTCCATTTTGCATAAAATTTACTTACATATAAAACACAAGATTTATCTAAATAAATTACACTTTCGGTAATATTAATTTCGTCTAATTCTTTATAATCGTAACCAGTTAATCTGAAACCACTAACTAAACCCATATCAAATGAAAGTGATGAACATTTATCACTCATAGCTTTAAATACTTTAGATTCAAGTATAAAAGCATGAGAAATTGATGTATTTATAACATAAATTTTATTGATGTCGCCACTAGTATTGTTTATATAATTAGCAATATCATCATTCATTTTATTTAAATTTACATCATTTTCATTTCTAGTCTCAACAACTTTTTTGATAATGTTTTTACCCGCATCTTCAAGAAATTTTATACGAGTTTCAATTGAAGTTTCACTTTCATTAGTAAGACTTTCATTTGGTGCATAATATAAATAAATATAAATTTCTTTATCATTTGTAGTAAGACAAGTATATCGAATATTTTTAATTAAATCTTTAAGTAAATTCATTTATTTTCCTTTATTTTTTACCCAAATTTTCTTTAAAACGCTCAATCATTTTTTCATCATTAGCATTTAAACCAAGTTTTTTTGGATCCAAATTATCGAGATTTTCTACACCTTTGTTATTATTTTCGCCTGGAAACGGTTTATTTATTTCTTGCTTTTTACCAATTTGAGTCAATATATCTCTCATTAACATTTCATTAGTAGATGCATTTTTAGAATCAGAACTTGTTTGTTTATCCTTGAGACCGAGTTCTACAATAGTCTTTTTCAATGCTATTTTTTCATGACTTATACTAACTCTAGTTTGCTTAATTCCTGTAAGAGATTTGCTCAATTCACTAATGTCTCTATATGGAGAAGTAGTTCCAAACATAGATTTATCGGTCATTCTATTTATATTTTTTTCAAGAGCTTTATGCGTTTCCTCATAAAGATTATCCACATCTTGGGCTTGTTTATCCAATTCATTCAATTCATCGGTAAATATATCTTGATATTTAAGTTCACCAAGTTTCATTATTGTACTCCTTATTTTACTTAAATAATATGTTATAGTTATATCAATTTGTCGAAGTATTAAAGAATAATTAATTTATATATTAATTTTACAGTAATATAATACATTGAATTGGATAAATTAGTATAATAAAGAATTGGGGTTTCTTATGTTATTTAGAAGTATTCCGAATTTGAAGAAATTTATAGAAAAACTTAAACAATGTTGTAGTGGAATGAGTAAATTTGCATTAAATTCACCATGTTTATTACAATTTGTTAGAATAAATGGTGAAATCGAAATAATTATTTCACACGATGCTACAAATGGTAATCGATATGATTTTTATAAAATATTTGAAAATCTTACTAATGATGAATTTGTTATTCCGGAAGAAGATTTAAGATATTTTGAGTATGAGGATGAAGCAATTAGTTCACCGTTAGTGGTAAGTTCAATTGAATTGGATAAAGAAGATAAAATGGATTATTATAAAATGAAATATGATATTTGTAGACAATCATTTTATATATTTCCAAAGTTTATTTTAGAAGCAATTAAAGGTGAATATATTATTGATGTGGAAATTAACGATTTAGTTAATGTAAATAATGATTTAATTGGTTATTTTGATATAAATTTTAAATTAAATAGTTCATTGACTAGATATAACTATAAAACATTTATTCCTTCCGAACAAAGAACTTTACAAATGTTACAACTTGATGTATTACCATTAGGTAAAAATAAAACTATGGCGTCATCAACATTTACAAATCTTTATAGTGATAAAGCTTCGGCTTTTATCAAAATAGATTCAGAAACTTGGGATAAATTAATGGATTCCCATAAAAATGAATCACATTTAACATTAACAGGTCAAAATAATCATAAATTCTTAATATATCACAATGACTTTTTTCAAAAGAAAATTAAATCGTGTTATATAGAAAAAGAATATGAGTTTGCTGATAATATTGTTACTTTGAAATTTAAAGTAATAATGAAAAATTGTGTCGAATATTTTAAATATAAATATTACGAAATTTAATTTATAGGAGTGTATCACTAACATGGAAAAGTTTCCAATCTTTGACAAACCGAAAGTTTATCCGATTATTAAGAATTTTAAATTCTTAATTGACAAATGGATTCGTCTCGAAGTATCTCATGGGGGGAGAACAGTAGTTTTCCATAACCTCGCAGTAGAAAACATTGAATATCTACAACGTTGTAATGGATTTTCTTATTATTTGAAAATTAAAGGAAATCCAAAATTATTCATTGTAGAAGAATGGTTAATCAAAGATACAGTATCATTTTTAATGTATTAAGAATTAAAAAGGAGAACCATATATGAAATTTAGTATTAAAAAGGATATAGATCCTAAAACAATCTTAAATGGAATCAAACTTGAAGATGTTGTAACGGTAATGAAAAGAAAAAATAATGAAATTGTTGTTTTTGATAAAACTGGATCTTCAATAGTTTGTAAAAACGAAGATTTTATCAAATATTTTGATATATAGGACAATCATTAATGAGTAAATATATACTGAATTCGATGTATTTGAAAGCTAAATGGGAAAGAGATCCAGATATTCCAATGGGTCAATTTAACATGAAAAAAGTTGCTGATGATGTATTGATATTAGTAATAAAAGATTCAGAAAAAACTTATTCAGATTTACAAATCATACCTAAACCAAAAATTGAATGGTATTCTGTTAAAGATCCGAATAATGTTCCACCATATAACGAAATGATGTTAGATAAGAATTTAGTCGATACTCATGAAGTTGAATATTCAAAACGAGAATTTGAGATATGTAAGTATCTTGGTATTGAAAATGAATATAAACGATTAAAAGACAATCGATATAAATTTGAAGGTGGAAATAGAGATTTCGAAGATTTTATGAATGAAAAAGTTTATAAAAATCCATTAATTTATGGTGCAGATATGGACCTAGAAGATTTTTATAAAACTAAATTCATGGAAGAAAACGGCACATCAATTCCAAATAATCTCAATATATCTTTTATGGATATAGAAACTGATATCTATACTAATAAAGATGAAGAAATTGATCAGAATAATCCAAAAGGTGAAATTATTGTAATTACATATTTTAATAATGTGTCGAAGCAATATTATGCTTTATTAGCAAATAGACCTGATATTCCAGATCAAGAAGAGATTAGAAATAATACCGACGAATATCTTAAAAAATGGATTATTGAAGATTATAAAGATGATCCCGATGTCGAATTTCATATAGAATGGTTTGATGACGAACGAGTATTGATTCAACGTTGGGCAGATTTAGTTCATCGAGATAAACCAGAATTCTGTTTAGCTTGGAACAGTAATTATGACTATAAATACATAATGAACCGTTCCAAATTACTTGGAATGAACACAGTTGAGTTATTTTGTCATCCAGATGTACCAAGTGAATATCATTGTCTCAAATATAAAGAAGACGCTGATAGAAAACAACAGAATTTCTCTAAAGGCACAAAAGCAATCAAACATTTTTCTCGTATGTGGGATTGGGTCATAGCTCCAACTTATACTTGTTATTTAGATCAAATGAGTTTATATTCAAACTTAAGAAAAAGATCTATTGAAAAGAGTTATAAATTGGATGCGATTGCCGAAAAAGAGATCGGTGCAAATAAAGTTAATTTGCACGATTTTGGTTTAACTATTAGAAATGCTCCATTTAAGAATTATAAAATATTCTTAAAATATTCTATTCGTGATACATTTTTGCTTTATAAAATGGAATCGAAAATGAAAGATGTTATGGCATTTATAGTAAATGCAGATAATACTAGACTTGAAAATGGAATGAGTATTAGTTTTATTATTAAAAATGCATTTTTTGCTATGTTTAGACGCGATAACCAAGTAATTGGAAATACTATTGATTATGGAGCAAGAGAAAAAATCGATGGTGCAATTGTAGGAGATCCAAAACTTCTTGATTCTTGTCCAATTGAAATTGATGGAAAGAAAACTCAGATTTATAAATATGTAACTGATTTTGATGCTAAATCTGAATATCCATCATTAATGATGCAATTTAGAATTGGTAAGAACACTGCTTTTACACGTATCACTCACGTGATTGATGATACAGGAAAGGTGTTGATGAGCGGAAAAGATTTTAATCAACATATTCAAACTCGAGAAACTAGTATAATTCAATTGTGTAATCAATTATACAATTTACCGACAGTTGAAGATGTATTAGGAATTCTTGAAAATAAATTAATGAATTAGTCATTTAATAGGAGGACATTTGATGGCTGATAATTTTGTAGTTAGTTATGATAAAATTGACGATTTTAAGAAAGAATTATCTAATTTTATGACAGAAGTTGAATCTGGAAAGATGTTCATTGATGATATTTTTAATGAAGGGAAAATCTGTGTATTCAAATCATTGCATAGTGTATACTTCATTAAAGAAAATTGTAAAATGACGATAACTATTACAGAAAATTTTCTTAATGGAAATGAGTTTGATACAGTATTCATAAGTAAAATAAAAGAAATTTGTAAAAAATATTTTATTTATGTTTCAGCTCCATATAAAAGTGATTTTATAAATTCATTTAAGAAAAATCCTTATGAATTTGTTAAAAGGCTTAATGGAGAAACTGTTTCTGGTATGAGTGGCACATGTAAGAATATTACAGAAGAAGTTACAAAATTCTTACAGATGTAAATTAAAAATATAATATAAAGACTGGAGAATAATATCTCCAGTCTTTTTTTTTATTTAAAAATCGTCGTCATCATCCTCATAATCACTCATATCAATATGATCTACTCTATTTGGTTTAGAATCGAATGAAGTGTCTTTTCCATTTTGATTAATCGAACCCGAATATCCATTATTATTCATAGGTTCAAAATCATTATAAAAATCATCATCAATATGTGTGTAATCGATTCCAGTTACATCTGATAGTGTTTTAAGATAATTTTTTCTAAATTTTTCTTGTATAGAACGATTGTTGACTTTAACTTTATTTCCATTATCATCAATGGCTACGATTTTGTTATACATAGCATTGATTCCACCACCATCTTTATTGTGAAATCTGGTTGCATCTACTGGAATATAAGTATTTTCTATAATTTCTTTAGATTTTTCAAGAAGTTCATCCGTCATTTCCGAATTAAAAGCTTGTTCTTCTCTAGCATATTTCTGACTAACGTGATCAGGAGCATAATTAACTTGTTTTCTTATGTTTTCGGGTTTAAAATCAACTTTTGGATCAATTCCTCTTTTCTTAAAAATTTCATATTCTCTAAGTTTAAGTTCATAAGCAACAATATCTTTCTGTTCTGTCGTTAGCGCATCAGCATATCCATTATGCAATTTTCCAACATCATTTATATCCATACTGTGAATTTTTTGAGCAAAATTTCTTAAATTCGATTTATCTTCACTAGTAAGAATATTCATATTTGGAACCATATTATTTTGATTTTGTGTGTTTATTTTCATTGTTTATTTTCTCCTTTATTTTTTTTTAATCTACGAATGAATAATTAATAACTTTAATAGCACCATTAACGTTAGTATATTCATACATTACATTATATTTCATTTTCTCTAAGTTAAATTCTAGTTTTACACTTCTATTATCTGTGTCCATTTCATATTCAATAGTACAACCTTGATTCATCTGAATCATTACATCGTCCTCAAAATTAGAAATTACACTTTCAATATCTTCTTTATCTATAAAATTGAATTTGTATAAATGTTGTTTCAGACCTAAATTTGGAAAAGCTGGAAGATATCCTTTTTCTATATTAAGTCTAGTCATTAACGAATTGAATATTATTGTATTTTGTACATCTAGATTAGAATCTTTATTTAAAAATAATTTACCATTTACATCTAATCTAAACATCGGATTTACAGTAACTTTATTTTTAGCCATAAATATCCTCTATTTTATTTATATTAATTTGTGTTTTATAAATATTTATTCTTCAATTTTTGACAAAACAATATATTTTAATTAAAGGAAATTATTGATATGAATTTGCAATATTTCTATAATAATGCTAAATCAGGCTCAAGTTATAAAAGATTTAAATGTTACACATGTGGATCTAGATTTAGTGAATATAAACAAATTGTACAACACACAACAAAATATCATTCTGATTTAATAGAAGGTCAAGATATCGATATTTATCTATATAATATGCGTAATCCTCCTCCACATTTGTGTATAGTTTGTAAAACTAGAGATAGAGTTTGGAATCCAAAGAAACGTAGATACAACATGCTTTGCGACAATCCTGAATGTAAACGTATATATAGAGAAAGATTTTCTGAAAGAATGAAAAAAATTTATGGCACAGATAATTTGCTCAGTGATCCAGAAAGACAACTGATAATGTTGGAAAATCGAAAGATTTCTCATCCGTATAAATTTGCAGATGGTACAGTTTATACTTGTGTTGGAAAGTATGAGTTAGATTATCTTAATTATTGTGAACACGAATTAAAATTAACTCCAGAAGATGTTATTCCTGCTCCTCCTTCTACGTATCTTAAGTATTATAACCCAGTTGATAAAAAGAATCATATTTATATTCCAGATTTTTATATGCCTAAATACAACTTAGTTATCGAAATAAAAGATGGAAGCAAATATCCAATTGAATCTAAATATAGAGCAGAACTCAAATGTAAAGCCGTTGTAAAAAATAACAAATACAATTACATTAAAATAGTAGATAAAAATTATAAGGATTATGTTAAGTTATTAGATTCTTTTAGGGATTATGAATTCACTGAAACAAATAACGATAAACACATATTCATTATCCCAAAATCGAATACCGAAATGATTTAAATTATTTTTATTTATATATTATTTTAGTGAAGATTAATAAAGATATACAATGTTATTGTATAATATTGATCTATCACAGAAGCGTAACCTCATCCACGCGTGGGTTACAAATACTTATTTGGAGGTAGCAATTATGGCTACAGAAAATTCAAAGGTTTCAAAAGTTGTTGGTTCCGTAAAGGAATTCCTCCCATCTACTACAAAACAGATTATTGGTTCTTCAGTAATCTCAGTAGGTGTTGGTGCACTTTCATTTGTAGTTGGAAGGCTTACAAAAGGTGCTAAGAAACCAGCTAAGAAAGACTAAAAATCTTTCTAGAAACAAAGAATAGGATAAAGGAAGAGTGGATTACTTCCACTCTTCCTTATTCTGTTCGATTTATTTTTTGGAGGTTTATAAATGAATCTTGATGCTATTACTATTAAAAGTAGAAATCCTATGTATTATATTAACGATGTTTGTGATATTGTAGAAATGCCAAATGTTTATGATAATTGTGAGACAATTGAAATAAATACAGGCACATTCTCAAAAGTAATTGTTCCAATTAATACAAGGATAACCGTAGTTCCTAAGTTAGGAATGTTTTTATTTAGAACTAAAGATGATGCATTAATGTTTGGCAGAATGCTTAATAAAGAAGGAAATAATTCTTTATTAAGAAATTCACAGAGTGAATCTATTGTAAAACCAAACATAATGATTATTTCTAGTGATTCTGTTAAAAATGGGTTATATTCAATTGAAGATTGTGATAAAGGTTTAACTGGAAGAAAGAAAGGTTATTGTTATTTAAATAATGATAACGAAATTGTTGAAATTTCCACAATTAAATCTGGTTCAAATATCGATACTATTATAACAGAATATGTAAACCGAAATAAAGATAAACTCGATAACATTAATCTTGCAAACAATAAATTAATTTTCGAAGTATTTTATCAAAATGGAAAATCTAGAGTTACACATTATTTAATAGATTCTCACAATTCTTCTAGACAAATGTTATTTATGTCAGATTTAAATTCTTATAAAATCTTTAATTCAAAAGAAATGGCTAAGAATTTTATTAACGATTGTAAGATATTTGGAGAAGATTTCTGGATTGATGAACAGAAAAATAAAACAAATTCTTATGAAAAATATCAATATCGAAAAGAAATAAAGAAAGATACTACTAAGAAAATATTTGGTATCTTATGGGGATTAGTTTTGAATAATAAAGAAGTACTTTTTGGAAAAGGATTAGACTTTTTTAAGAAATTATTAAATAAAAATAAAGGTACAGAAAATGTAGATATTGCAAATAAAATACTTGATATGATTAATAAAGATGAGATTAAAGTTGTTGAGTGAAAATAATATGAGAACCCGTGAACTAAACACGGGTTCTCCATTTCGGTATTTTTTTTGTACCATTTTACTTTAAGTTAGCAATTATAGTACTTATAGAATCTTCTATAGAAGTAAGATTTTCCGCAATAGATGTTACTCTACCATTAATATTATTATCTGTAAAGTTTGCTGTTATTTCCTTTGCTGTTTCTTGCATATTTGTAAATGTTTTCAAAACATCTGTAGCATTATCAATCACTGTCTGTGCTTTTTCTAATTGAGATTCGGCATTATTTAATCCAGAATCAGTAATTTCTGTAAATGAAGCATCAACTTTTACACTAGTAGTATTGTATGTAGAAGTAATAAAATTTTGTATTGCTTTGATTATAGCATCTTTAGAAATATTGTCTGTAGAATTTACATTTTTAAATTTAAAACTAAATTTAAATGTATAATCCTCATAAAGTCTTTGAGTTTTATCAGTATCGATGATATCATCCCAAAGAATAAGATGTTCACCAGTTGTTACATATTCTCCGTCTTTAAGTTCGATTGTTGCACAATCATAATAAATTTGAGATTTAAGATATGTAGCAGTATCACCTGTTTCATTAATAAACTTTTCGTTGATTGCTACATTTTCGATAAAATTTTTATATTGGGCAGCTTTTTCATAACTTATATATCCAAGTATACGAACTTGTTTGTTTGAAATGTAATCACTAGTTGTATAAATAATGTATGATTTTCCTATATCCAATTTCATACAATTTACTCCCTAAAATTATTAAATTCTATATAAATATGTTTCCAATATAAGTCAAAAACATTATAATATATTTAAAATGGAGTCAAAAAGATGATGAAAAGCGATGACCCATACTGGATTATTACTAATGTAGTTAATCGATATGAAACAATTTTACTTGAAAATTATGGTAAAATCATAAAACATGTTGGTAATTTTATTAATAATCGTTCTGATACACTTCAATCTAAGAATCCTGGTTTGAGAATATTGTATACCCCATCTATCGAAAACGATTTTTATGAATCTTGTGGTATAGATAAAGATGAATTTAAAGATATTTGTAAATTATCTGGTGAAGTACCAAAGGATTATCTTATAAATGATCCTAATAAACAATTTTATCATTTATATTTTTTGATTCATGCTATTGCATGTGTATTTTATCGAAATAATGATTATTTAGTTAAAAAATATTATAATAATGATAAAAAACATACTTCTCCAACAAAAATATTGGAAGTTTATTTTACAATACGTATGTATTCATTTCAGCAATTGAGAATATTTCATCATATTCCTAATGAAAATATAATGGAATATACGATTAATAATCTCAATAACAGATTTGAATTAGCTTCTGCTCCTAATTTATTTAGTATATTTGAAAGATATACAGAAACTAATACCGAATCTATGGAATACGATTGGTATACGACTACAGATAAAATGATGGCTGATTATACAAATAAAATGAATAATCGTATTAAAATGTTTTTAAAAAAGATTTTTGTCGAATTTATGAAAAATCATGACGCCAATCTCTCATCAAATACACAACAGATGGAAGCGACTAATGAAGAAGGTAAACAATTCTTATTAATTGCCGATAATATTTCTAATACAATCGATGTTACAAGTAAAAAAATTTTGAACACATTCGTTCAAGATCAACACATTAATGAAAAATTACTTAAACTTGCTTGTAGAAATAGTGGAAATGTTTCGATAGCTAAATCTAAACAAGTTATTCAAACTATTAGAGATAGTAAAGATGAGAAATTGTTAAGTGATATGATAATGAGTATTTTATCATATTGGTTGATAAGTATGCGACAGAATGTGCAAACAATTCATTCGAAACAATTTATTGTAACTTGTTCTGCAGCATATACTATATCAAATACAAATGATAAATATATTATTAGGTTAAAAGAAACTCTTGAAGAGTTGATAACAAAATATACTAAAAATATAATTGATACAGAAAGAAAAGCTACTATAATATCATTTAAAAAATGTATTCATGTTTATATGGTATTATATATAGCTAGTATTAATTAGAGGAGTATTATTTATGAATAATGAAGAACTTGATCTTGTGGTTACAGAAGATGCTGCTAATATCGACAATAATGTTGATATGGATCTTCTTGTAGATAATCAAGATGACAAAGAACAGGATTATCTTAATAATGTTAACAAAGAACCTGTAGAACAGACTGAAATTGTTGCAGAAGATAATTGTGAATGTAAAACCGAACCGTGTGAACACGATGAAGAAGAAATTGATCCTGTTGAAGCTACAGAAAATTTCATCCACAAGATGCTTTGTATGAGTGACGATGATCTTGCTCGTGGTGCAGAAGAATTGAAAATGTATGAAATGAAAAAAGATATTGGAATCAATAGTGATTCTAAATCTCTTGAATCTATTAAAGTAATTGATAGAATGTTTGATGATACAACTTATCAATCGTTCGAAGCATTTGAGATTGAAGAAGCCGGTCAATATGCAATAGAAAATTTTAGAAATACATTTACTTCTTCTCTTAGACCAGTTAGTATGCAAGATTATAGAGCTAATCAAACAATGTTCGATAATGTTGTATTTAAAAAAGCTCTTACAGAATTTAAAGAAAAATTCTTAAATCCAAATATGGCTAGCACATGTTCTTATCATGTAAACGAAGCATCTAAATATGGAACCGTTACAATGAACATTCGATTTAGTGATAAGAATGGTAATAAATCTCCATTGGCATGTGTATACGCACTCGAATGGTTCAAAGGTAAACCTGCTTGTAAACCAATAGTTCCAGTAATGTTGATAGATCAGTCTATCGAAAAACTTGGCGGTTATTTTAAAAGATCTTTCTTCAAAAATGATAGATCGACTAATAAAAATTTGAAAAAGTTCAAAACCATTAACAGTATTGAAGATTTCTTTGGTATGGATGGTGTTGAAGAAATAGTTAAAGATAAATTCTTGGTCGATGTTAAGAAAAAAGGTTATTCTTTAGCTTCTATCGATGAATGCCAGAATCTTAAATCTACATTCTTTAATAGTTTTATTAGAATGATTAATCCTAGTGGATTAGGTCAGATCACAGCAAGATACATTAAGAAATTTGGTGTAGTGTGGGCTTATTTCTTCAGCAACAATTCGATTGCTGTTTGTGGTATGGTAAAGAATAAATCTGGAAAACTTACTTCAGTATTATTTGCTCTTATGCCGTGTAGTACAGCTGCTATCATCGATGATCTCGATGAAGAATCTGAAAAGAAATCTAAAGAAAATTTTGATCCTGATGCAGGAATGTGGTTCTAATTTATTAATTTGCTAAAGAATGGAGATTAATTTCTCCATTCTTTTTTGTTTATAATATCCAATTTTCGACATTTCTATATACATTAAATTAAAGGAGAAATACATGGGTACAGTACGTTTAGGTGTGTTTCCTTCTATAAATAACAAAATAATGCAAGATAAAATAGCAGATCAGGTAAAAAACTGGTTTATTAATAAATTCCCAACAGGTTTTTTTAATCATATTTATCTTGATACACAAAATAAGAATGCTTCTCAATATATTATAAATTCTAGTGGCGAATATGTTAAATATGAATCGGGTCAAAAAATTATTACTCCTAATATCAGAATAGCCATTGAACAAGGTGAAAATAACATTGATGATGCTTTTAATGGTATCTATAATGTGAATATGAAACCTGGTGCATTTGGAATAGATACAGATTTAACTGGATACAAACCTATTTATGAGGATTGTTATGGTTCTATTTTATCTGTAAATGATTATCCAATTAAGAATAATATTTCTATAAATATTAAAGTTCAAACAAAATCGGATCAATTAGCTGTAGCAAATATACTTAATTCTAATTTTAAAGCTGGAACTTATGGAGATATTATTGTTGTAGATACAGTAATTCCTATTCCAAATTTATTGATGGAATATTTTCGATCTTGTTTCTTTAAACCGGAAATTACTAATTTAAGCAAAATGAAGACTAACGATACTAAATATGAAGAATATAAGAAAGAAATAAATAAAAAATTTATGGAATTTATGTATAGGTTTTCTAATGGTGCAATTAAACCGTATAAAGATGTTGATAAGACTAATGCAGATTACAATTTTGTTTATGGATACGAAAGAAAACAGAGAGTATTTGTTCGATTCGATAAACCAGAATTAGATAGCGGAAATAAAAAAGGTAATACTTATGATTCATTTGGAATTAGTTTGAGTGGTCATATAGATTATGCGAACTTGGTTTCATTTGTAACATCCGTTCCAGCCATTATTCGTGGTACAAAAAATAATTGGTATCTTAAAACTTCTACAGATAAAGATAAGAATTTATATTATTCGATGATGAAATTTAAAGAAGTTTATAGAGAAAATCGTTTTCTCGAACCTATAGGTAAAGAGTATGCTCATTTTTATTTGGAACGCGAATTATTAATGAGTTTTAAAGAAGAATCATTTGATTTACTTGATGAAATATTAACAGAAAAACAATTTCCAACTCATTATCATGTATTAAAAGCTTTGTTATCAATGATAGATTCAAAAGATAAATTTGATCAGTTATTCAAAGTTGTTTTATATAAAGATAGATACATAACTGAAGATTATGAAATTGATGAAAAATTTCATTTTAAAGTTCATAATTGTGATTTAACTGTTCCATATTATATCGATATTTTTGTAAATAAAGATGTTTATCAAAATTATATTAACAAAATGAAAGATTATCTCAATAGATTTAAAATAGATTGGGACGAATCAAACATAAATACAAATCGTGGATATAACAATAATTTATTATGTGGAACCTTTAAAGGTATGATTATAAATAATCACAATTCCATTCAATTTGATTCAGATTATATCGGTAGAGATATAAGTAAAATATATACTAGTGATGCTAGTTATAAGGGATCTAGTTGGAATATCGAATTTGATGCTAATCTGCCTATTTCTCACGATCGAAATAAATTTATATTAGTTCAAAAGAAATTATTTGTAATTCCTGATCCGAGTTATGATTATTATCTTCGAGACACCAAATATAAAGAATATGACAAACCGATATTAGTTAAAGATGGAAAAATAAGCAATTTTGCTAATAATATAAAGTATTATTTTTATAATGAATTGGGAGATTTGACTGAAAACACATTAGAAATTCCGGATGAATCTATTATTTATTATCATTATATTTATTCGTATGCCATTCACAAATATATAAAAACTAATGTGAAAAAAGGTCTTGATATTAATGAAGATTATTATATTTATGATTCCGATAACGATAAATATTTATTGATAGATATTTATAAAATATTGACTCCAAATCCATATTTTAAATATTATATCAAAGATTCTACATCTAATGAATTTAAATTGGTTAAAAATATAGATTCATTTAAAGAAGACGTTAATTATTATATTAACACTTATGATTTAGAAATGGGGCACATAATTGCCAAATAAATATAATTAGAAAGAGAGAATTTGTTTCTCTCTTTCTATATATTGTATTTTTATTTTGCTATTGAAAAACATTTAAATATATTGAAAATTAACATATTTTACATACAAATAAGGAGTAAAATCATGGCTTACAATAATAAAATCCCTAATATAGGTAACACATCTTCATCAGTTCGTGATGCAGATTTTATAGCAATTACCGAAGTTAAGGCATTTAATGAACTTATTGATGAGATTGTTGAAAAACTTTCTGTAATATCTAATGAAAATTCTAATATTACAGATGTTAATTCTGCTCTAAATATTGCTCAAGAATTAAAGAAAATTGAATTTAATATGGCAGATGCCATTAATAGTGATGGTACATTAAATATTAGTTCTACTCCAGATTCTATAACAGGTGAAACTGGTGGTCCAGTTTATGGACCATATTCAATGTATGATGTGCTTACTAAATTAGATGATCTTAATAATAGATTTACTAAATTAGTTGGTGAACATACAACTGAGTGGAAAATACCTCTTGACACGTATTACAATGAAACGTTTTCTAATTTTAAGAATAAAATCACTTCTATATTTAACAATTCTATAAATTCACAACTTATGGAAGAAAAAGTTGTAGAAAATGATGATTATACAAAGAGACCTGTTGTTAAATTGGAAGCTAATCAGACAATGAGACTTAATCCTGATACAGCTGCTTATCCGAGAAATATCAGTATTATGCTTAGTGAAGCTAATAAAGATTATATTGCGTTTGAAGTTACTGAACTTGAATCTAACAATCTTGTATTTCATCTTAATTTCTTTAACGGTGATAATTATTATAGATTTAATGTTATTATCGATAATGGCGAAGTATTTATAGTTAAAGAAGAATCGTTTAAGTTTGTAGACAATACTTATACAATTAAAATTTGGAAATATACTGAAAATAATGTAAATAAATATATCGTTACATTATCTTCAAATATAGTAGATAATAGTGAATATAGTTTTGAAATCGAAGGATTATTGGTAGGAAATTATGATTTTTCTAATACTGGCTTTGTTCTTACAGATCATCAACATTATTTTGAATACGAATTGGTTGATAAAACTTCTACAGAAGTTCCTATATACAATGAAACTTACTATTGGAAAGATCCTGTAGTAACTGATAATACAGGTTCTACTGTAACTAGTGACGGTTATACTTATATAACTGTAACTGATTCGGATAAAGCTGAAGGTGTTAAAGCTTATGAATCTTATTATACAAAAGTTAATGGAGAATATACGAAAGTAAATATTTCTTCTTTTGATGAAAATACGATTTATTATACTAAAGTTGAATATAATTGGAAAACTGTAACTAATCTTAGAAGTTGGGGTGAAAAAGAATATTATATTCGTAAGACCAATTTTACTACAGTTGGTACAATTAATATTAGTAAAGATACTGATTCGGGTACAGTCAATATTGATAATACTACTGTAGATGGAAAGGATACAGTTGCTGATAAATATCCGGTAATTGTAAAAAATAAGAAATATACAAAACCATTATATTATACACACATAGATATCGATTGTGCTAACATTTTTGAAAATGTTAATATTCGAGATCAATTCTTAAGAAATAACGATTTCTATTATGGAGATACTGGAGTAAGTTTCCATCATTCGGATAAATCAACAATCATTAAACATGATAGACCAAGAAATATTGATGGTAAAGAAACTATTGCATTGGGTTCTAAGCTTGTTAATGTTACCAAACTTAAACCGAGTAGATATATTAAAACTGGTTGGTTCGACAATACAAATTGGTCTACTATTGAGGTAGATAACGATCATTTAATTAAAGAATTAACTTCTTCTGATTATACTTATATGAGTTTGGATATTTTCTTTACTCACGGTCTTATTGGAACGACTAATTTCGAAACCACAAAATTGGTTAATTATCTCTTAAATCATAAAGAAACAGTAGTTGATAAAGTATACGTTTACTCAATCGATGATGCAATTTATGCTCTTCCAGTTTATAATCAATTGATTGTAGATAATAATGGTGACATGATTACGGATATTAGTGTGTTGAAACTTGTTGAAGAAAATGGTTTTAAAATCTGGAAATCTGCTACTGATTGTGACCTTTTGCCTCTTAATTATATATTCAAAGAAATTGATGGTGAATTTAAGTTAGTTCTTAATTCTGAATATTCAAAATATCACAAAACTGTTGACGAAAAATCTGATGAATATTTTATTCTTACATTAAATAAAGAAAACGGTTTATTCGAAATGGATAAATCATTTAGAGATATATTCAAAAATATTGTTTATTTTAATAAAATAAATAAAATTGAAATTCAGAAACATAATGTTGATAACCTTCTTCGTTTTAACATTTATAAAGATAAAAACAATGAAGACAATGGTGATGGAGAAGGATTTATTGTAAATAGAGATACTGATGTCATTGTATATAACATTGGGGTCGAAGATATATTAGTTCCAGAATCTGTTGGTCACAAAGAATTTCTTCCAGGAAGTGAATTTACAGGAATTTCATTTGTAAGTTGTGCATCCAACGATAGAAAACATTCAATCACAGTAGATCAAAATGGAAAACTTTGGTATAGTGATGATGGTTTGACATACAAATTGGATGATCGAATTAACATAATCGCAAATGGGAAAAATAAAGTTCTTAGCGATATGACATTATTTAAAGAAATTTATTGTGATTCTGAAAATCGTTGGTTCGGCAAAATTATTGATGATTCTAAATATTTCTTAGTTACTTCAGTCAATGGTTATAACTGGGAAACAGTAACATTAACTGCTGCTGATCTTGATACATATAAGACAAGTGATTTTAAATTTTTCAATGTTACTATAAATAGATATTTCTTAATTACAGATTCTTCAACGATTCCATTAATTTCAGAAGATGGATTGAATTGGGAACAAATCTCAGTTCCTCAAGGTATATGGCGTGATATCGCTTGGAATACTAAAAAGTATGTCATTGTTGGTGAAAGCGGAGCTTATCAAAGCTTAGAAAATGCTCTTATTTCTGTTGTAGGCGGATCATTTAGAAAATGTACAGGTGCAGATGGTGATTGGAGCAATGTTGTTACTTATGATGAAAAAGAATTTGTAATTTCTGGTTCATCTGGAATTAGATATTCTGATAAAAATAATGGTGAAGAAACTACGGTTATCAATTTTACTAAAAAAACGACTATGCTCGAAATTGAAGCTGGAAATCACGCATTAGTAAATAACAGATTATATTTTGGTATTCGTATGGCTGATAATTCACAAGGATGTGGAGGATTTATTGATCAAAATAACAACGTTTGTTTTGGTTCAAATGAAGCTAATAATGAATTCTGTCATAGTGTAGCTTATTCTCCATCTTTAGGGATTTATGTCGGATCATTTGCTAGTACAGGTCTTTATTATTCTTATGATTCTAGACACTGGTTGCAGTCTAATATTACTACTGGTGTAGATCATTTTTATGGTGATTCTGCTTATTGGTGTGAAGATTTATCACTTTTTATCGCTGGTAATGGTATAGGATTATTTTATTCTACAGACGGCAAAATATGGTCAGCTACTAATATTACTTCTAATTTTAAACCAAGAACCAATATCGTTAAATTTGGTGGTAATTATTGGTTAGGTTCAGATGGCGGAAATATATATTATACTAGTGATGGTAAAACTTGGACTAAGTCTACTATTAGTTCTAGTGCAATAATGAATAGGATTGCTACTAATGGATCGGTAATGGTGGTTGCTGGTGGTAAAGATTTGTATTATAATACAAGTTCTTCGGTAACTTTTGCAAATTCTAATCTTTTTGATGGTAGCACTGAATATAGTTTTACTTCTGTTATATATGATTCTACACTAAATAAATTCTTTGCTACTTCTAGCACTAGAAAAGAACTTTGGTCTTCTACAGACGGCAAAACTTGGTCAGTAGCTTATACAGCATCATACAACTTAGGTTGGGTTGCTTCTAATGGTAAAGTTCTTATAGTTTGCCAATTGTCTAATACTGATACTATAGGTGGAGTTCCACTTTATTCTATTGATGGTGGAAAGACATTCTCTAATTGTAACTATCCATTAAATTATCCAGAAGATGGGTTTGATGCTCTTTTCTATATTCAAGAATGGGATAGATTTTATGCTTATTCTAGAGGATCACAAGATAGTGCCGAAAGTGCTACTACAGCTGTACTTTATTCAGATAATGGTATAGACTGGAATACATTGATGATTCCTTGTGAATCGGTTGATTCATATGTAAGTGGTTCTACAAATACTCATGCTGTTTCTTGTCGTGCAGAAGATCCAACTACTCAAGATGTAATTGGTTATTATTTTGTATGGAAAGAAGGTTCAAATGTACTTCTTAAATCAAGAGATGGTAGATGGTGGCAAAAAACAACATTTGCTTCTGAGATCAACAACGTTTCATTTATAGGTGATGTTGGAGATAAAGATGTAATTCTTACCATCAAAGATAATGGCATTTATCTTTCTTCTAGAAACGACGAAATTTATGATAGTCAGTATTCTACTTATGGAGAATGTTTTAAACAATCTTCAATTAATAGTGGAAATTATGGTAAAGCCATAACGTCTGTGCATTCGGATACAAATAATCAAGCATATTTAGTTCCTGCTATTGATACTGAAACCAATTCAATTCGAATTGATTATAAAAAGAATTCATTAGTTCCAATTAATAAAATGGAACCGAATACTATTAGTTATATTGGTGATTGTGGTAAGAATGTAATTGCTGTGGATAAACGAAGTATTCTTCAGTGGGATAAACTCGACAACGTTTATCACCCAGCAGTATTAATTAATAAATATATCGAAAGTACTTTCATTAAAGCTATTGCTAAAGATGATTCTACCGGAGTTATTTATTATGGAATTGGTACAGATTCAAGCCTTTATATAGCAACCGATACTAATACAAAATATAAAATTTATGAAAATCTCGTATTAAATGATATCAAATCATTTATTATAAATGATGCTTTGTATGTGTTTGGTTTAAGACAAAGTGGTGGAATTATTCAATTATCAAATATAACTGATAAAACCAATATGGATTATACATCTGTATTTAGCAGTTTGGACGAATATATAATTACAAATGTATTCCAAAAAACTGATGGATCACTTATCTTTATTGGTAATAAAGATAATTATTATACTATATTTAGTTTCACTGTTGGAGACGATGAAATTGTTAGTGAGTCATCTGCTACAACGGTATTAGATACTATTGAAGGATCATTTGAATTTATTGATCTCATTGATGATAAACTAATAATTCTTGGACATGGTATTAATGCTGATGGTTCAATCAATTATTATAAAAACTATTTCTTCGATAACACTACGTTAAAAATAGTTGTTTCAGAACTTATCGATAAAGAAAAAGTAATTAGTTTTAATAAAATTGTTAATTATAAAAATGAATTGTTTGTAGTTAATCATATTTCGGATACACAGATTAGTTTAGCAAAATTGAGTTTTAGTGAATCTGGAGAAATTGTATTAAATACAATGGATTCTGGTATTCAAAGTGTTAATATCGGTGATGTTTGGACAATATTTGTTGTATTCGATGATATTTATTTTGCTAATTATTCGAACTCGACAGGTAAACGAGTTATTTATAATTATAAGACTACTGATACTACTAGTGGTTGGGATATTGAAGAAATAACTTCTAAATCTAATTTTATTGATTATATAGAATCTGTATTAGATGGTGAAGTTGTAACCAAAGACACAACCCTCAATGAATATACCGAAACTTATGATTATAAATATGCTACAGATTATGGTAAAATAGAAAATCTTAATGCTTTATCACATCTTGATTTCAAGAATGATAAAATTTATTTTGATAAAGAAACTAAAGGTATGTATCTTGGTAAATATTGGAATGGTGGAAAGTTCCAATTAAAACAAGAAATGATTACTGCTGTTAAATCGGAAATAGGCGATAATGTAAATATTGCAGTTGCTCTTGGTATAGATGCTAAAATTGCAATTTATGATAAATCGTTCGATTTCTTAAAAGTTTTAGATTTTGATTATATTTCAGATACAACTAGTGTTGGTGTCGAATATATTCAGAATATTGCTGAAACTGATGAAGCAGTAATTACTAATATTTATTCTGGAACTAAAGAAAAAGATAATTATATTTTCTTTATAGTTAAAGATAAATTTAGTACAATTACACACGATTCTTATGGTAATTTTAGTAAATCTGATGGTGTGGAATATAGTCACAGATTATTTTATGTGAAAATTGATGATATTAAAACAAATATCGATGATGAAAAAATTCGTTGTGTTTGGTGTAGCAATATTACTGATCCAACACAAATTGAAAATGTAAATCAAGAATTTATTTCATTGGGCATAACTAAAACTGATCCATTAACTATTAATAATCATAACGGTTATCAATATGTTATTCATGGTGTTGGTATTAGATATGACAATATCGATAGTATTGCTTATTTCAATGTTGATACTAGTAGTTTAGTAATTAGTTCGCCAATTATTTATGATTTAAAATTGATTCATAAGTATAAGAATGAACTTGATATTAATAATGGAATAGTTGGTTCATCTGTGATCGTATGTCCTTTTGATAAAAATAATAAGGGCTCACTTAATGATAATGGAATGGTCGAAGGATCAATGGTTATCGGATTAAGTGGAGATAATAAAATTTTACATAGTGACGGAGATGCAAATGCTATTGGAAATCCTATTAATGTTGGAAGATATGTTATTTCTGAAAGTGAAACTAATTTATTGAATAATATTAATTTGGGCGATTATTCTAATACAACTAAATCATTTGGTATCAAGAGTGTAATTAGTGAAGATAAAGGGATTGATACGGAATTCCCAATTGAAAAAGTTAGAAAAATAGATTCTGGGGCAATGTTATTGAGACAGAAATATGATTCTAAAAACAAAATAATTGGTAATCCTGGATATATATTCAATAAAGATGATAGAAGTGTTGAATTTGATTCATTCTCAGATGGAACATCGTTCTATTATAATGATATAAGACAAACTTCTATTGGTTTATTCAGATGGTTTAACAAATCTTTATCATCATTTATTCCTGGAGAATATACAACAGGATCTGATGCAGCTAATACAGGTTGGATTTATTATACCCCTAAAAATGGAAATAAAACAATTGTAATTGATCCTGGAAGAAATAATTATGTAAATTTCTTATGGGATACTCATGCCGGAATATTTATAAATGTAAAAGATTCCAATGTATATGGATCTCAAATTATAAATATAAATAGAACTTATCGAATGGTAAATATTCCATCTAATGAAATTGATAAGATCGATATTCGAGATCAATATTATTTCCAAGAAGTTGATACTGGAGAAGATCCAGTTATAGATGCCGTTGATGGAAGAGAAGGAATTTTTGTAGTAACATTCTATTCGAGTAGAACTTTAGTTTATCGATGGAATGGAAATGATTTTTATACAGTCGATGAAGAATTAAATTATACTGAAGGTATTAAACGAATTCTCGATACTAGTAAAGGTACTTATTTTATTGGAAACAAAAAAGAAGTTGGTCTTAAAAAATATTATAGCGAATTTGATTCTGAAAGTATTACATGGATACAGAGTAATATTACTAGTAATAGTTTCAGATGTTTAACTACTATAGGTAATACTGTTATAGCTGGTAGTAATAGTAATAAAGGATTATATTATTCTAATGATAATGGTATTACATGGATACAGAG
>CAVAGO010000028.1:0-24220 GCA_963588075.1 bacterium
AACATAGATAGTGCTGTGTTTGGTGACATATAATTTATAACAATATTTATTATATCTAAAATTATTTCGATAAATGTTACGACAAGAATGCCACGATAAATGTAGTTTTCTAGGGTATTTACTTTTTTCTTAGTAAAGAAAACTATTGTTGTAATTAGAGTATATACTAATGCTGATATTTGAAAAAATATATTCATAACTCTCTCCTACCTTTTCTAAAATATTATAACATAACTATGTATTTCTAAGAACCAATTTAACATTTTTTAACATAAAAACTAGCTTTTTGAGCTAGTTAGGATTTATTAATTTATTTTTTTCTTTTAGTTTTTCAGAGATTATGTCCTCATATTTATCTAAGTTGCTTGTACTTCTAATAGAATAAGCTATTACATTGTTATTTTTTATAACAGCAAATGTTTTGGTATCCTTCGAATCGATTTTGGCATATATTGAAACATCTTGGTATGTTCCTTCATAATAAAATATGTCTTTTTTTATATCATAACTATAATAATCATTATTTATTTTCTTTTCCCAGATATTATTATCTACTTCAGTATAATTATTATTTTTTAATAAATTAACTGTATTTTGATTTGGAATAAATATATTTTCTTTGTTTGAATAAAATAATCTGTTATTGCTTATCTTAGATGATAAGTTTAATTTTATTTGTTCTGTTTGAAGTTTGTCTTCATAATCAGTGTACGAAATTTGAATATATAAGTTATCTAAATTTTCTTTTATTAATTTATAATTGCGATGATTTTTTTGGTAATTTAATGTTAAAGTTTCGTAATTATTTTTTGTAGTTATTAGATTTTGTTGATTGCTTTCTTTGTAATAAAGATTTATTTCATATGATGGTTGATATGGTAATGTAGTATTTTCTATTTTCCCTAAATCAATTATTAAATCATTATTTGATACTGTGATGTAACTGTCTTTTATCGTAAAAATATTATTTTCTAATGTTAACTCATAGATATTTATTTTATTGTAATTGTTTATGAAATATATCAGAAGAAAAAAAGTTATTACTAGATGGATGATTGTTAAAATAATACAAATTGCTTTTTTTCTATTTTGTTTTTTGTCTATTACTTTATCAATTAATTTGATATCTAATTCTTGTTCTATTTTTTTCAATAACTCAATATCTGGGGTGTTTCGACCTGTTTCCCAATTACTTACTGCTTTATCTGTTACATGAAGTTTGACTGCCAATTCTTGTTGTGTCATTTTTTTGTCTTTTCGAGCATTGGTAATTTTTTTCCCTAGTTCTAACTTATTATTCATAGGTATCACCTTTTTCTGGTAATTATTATAGCAGAAAAAAATCATAATTATCTGATTTTTATTACATATGTTATGCTAATATATTTGTTGATAATAATATTAAAATTATTATTTTTTCTAATTTTAACATCCATATACTAAACGATCGATATACAAACTATAATTGTATTGTGGTTCTAAATTATCAGATTCATAAAATTCTTTAGTCGATGACGCGTAGCTATAAGCACTTTCCATCAATTCCATATATTCACTATAATTTATATATTTAGTTTCTAGGACTTCTATTACTAAGCCTTTACTATTTTTTCTTACCTTTGATGCTATTTTAACTGGAGTTGATTCACTAAAGTAATCATAGAAGTTAAACATTACTGTATTATAAGATGTCATGTCTGCAGAATTGTTTTCATAAAATAATACTGGGTCATCTACTATTGCATATAATTCTTCTAAAGTATATGGTGATTCTTTTATATCTAAGTTTTCTTGTGTATTTTCCTCTTTACTGTTATCTTTCAAATATTTATAAGTACATAGAATTCCTGATAATATACCTATAATTAAAATAACACAAAGAATTATAATTATTTTTAATTCGTTTTTCATATTTTTCCTTTCTTTTTTATTTAAGACCATAAACTAAGTCTCTTACAAATAATCTGTAATCAAAGATTTCTTCTTGATTGCTATCTTTGTATTCGTTCTTTTTTCTCTCTTCATAATCATATGCATCTTTCATTCGAGTCATATATTCTTCATAATCGATGTATTCTACTTCTAAAACTTTTTGAACTTTACCATATTGTTTTTGAGTACTGGTTGTTACTTTTACTTTTGTATCTTTAGGAAAATAATCGTAAAAGTGAAACATTATGTTGTTGTAATTAGACATTTTTTCATCGTTTAATTGATAAAATTCTTCGGGATTTTCTACTATAGAGTATAATTCTTCTAAGGTATATTCATCTTTATCTTGATATTTTAATTGCTCTTGTTTTTGTGAAGAATCTTCTAGATTCTTTTGATCATTATTTATATTGCGATAAATAATATTTGTTGAAGTTATACCAATTAATACTCCTATTATAAAAGTTATGATACCTATGATAATTAGTTTGGTTTTGTTATTCATCTTACTTCTCCTTTCATATTTTTAATTTAAAGTACATCAAAGAAATTAGCAACCTAGTGTTGCTAGAATTAAACAAAAAAAATTCTAGATGGTCTAGAATTTTTGTCTAGCTATTTTTTATAGTATTCTCTAATCATATTTAGAAATTCAGGATTGAAAGTCTTGGCTCTTATCATTTCAATTTCAAATTTATATGGAGGATAGATTCTATCTTTAGAGTCATCTGTATCTCCTATATATGGGGTTTCTAAGATTTTTGGAATATTAGATAATCTTTCGTTATAGATGACATTTATTAAAGTATCGAATCCTAAAGTTCCAACGCCGAAATTAGCATGACGATCTTTATGTGTTCCCACTTCGTTTTTTGAATCGTTTATGTGAATACATTTTATTTTGTCTATGCCAATTAGTTTGTCGAATTCATCTAAGTAAGAATCAAATTCTGCAATATTATATCCGCCATCATTCAAATGACAAGTATCTAAGCAGACACCAATTTGTTCTTTTCTATCTATTTTATTAATTATGTAAGCTAGTTCTTCAGTAGTACGACCACATTCTGTACCTTTACCGGCCATTGTTTCTAATAAAATTAAACAATTTGTTGTACCATCTAAAATTTCATTTAGGGCATTTGCAATATTATTTAAACCTTCTTCTGGAGTTATACCAATGGCATTTCCTGGATGAAGAACCATTTTAGTAATTCCCATTTCATCACATCTAGTAAGTTCTTTTTTGATAAAGTTTTTACTGAAATTGTATTTATCTGGATCACTTGCATTACCTAAATTTACAATGTATGGCGCATGACAGATTACATTATTTATATCAATATTATTTCCAATCATTAATTGTTTTGCTTCTTCGATATATTTTTTATCAATATCTTTTCTTATTGTATTTGTAGGAGCTCCGGTATAAAACATGAAAGTGTTACTACCATAACTAATTGCTTCTTCTGTAGCTCCTAATAGTTGAGTTTTGCCAAATGAAACATGACTACCGATTATTAACATATTATCACCTTCGCTATTTAGTATAACAAAAAAAGGTAGTTTATTCTACCTTTTCATTTATGCAAGCTGTTTCATATCTTTTTAAAGATGAGCCGTCTGTTGAACCAGTTCCACCCTTTTCACCACTAGTACCAGTGAATGAAGTTTTTACTTTAGTTGAGAAACTATCATCATTATATGAAGTAATACCTTCATCAGTTGTTAATTCTGATATTTTTGTTGAATCATAACCGTCGATAACGTATTTACCATTAGTAACCCAAACGCTGTAATTGAATTGTTGTTTATCAGTTTCTTCAATAACGATATATCCGTCCCAATCTTTATAGTTTTCTACTGGGAAGTCGTTAGCTTCTAGACCTTTAATAGTTATACACATACCTTTTGTTGTTCCATCAGTACTAGTAACGATTCCACTGGTTTTATTACTCATTGTAAATGCAGCATGGGCGTTCTTAGCTAAGTTTACTAATTCACTTGTATCTTCTTTAAAGTTTTTAATATTTTGATTTCTTGTTGTAAGTGTGAATACTGTAATACCAGCAATAATTACTAAGGCAACCATTACTATCATAAATAATATTTCTATTTTTGAAAATGTTAATTTTTCTTTTGCTTTATCCATTTTTATCATCTTTTCTATATATTTATTTTAATATAAATATGAAGAAATTACAATATTAGTTTATTGTACTGATGATACTACTAACTAATTCGATATCGTTGATAACGTTTGATACTTTATCGGTAACTCTTAGATTATATTTTTCTTTGATAATTTTTTTGAATGTTTCATAATATGAAGGATTTCTATTTAGGTCTTTGATATAAAAGGAATTTAATTTGAAGTATTCAAATAGTTTGTCTTTTTTTATTTTTTCAAGAACTACTCTATCCATTTAATCACCAAAAAATTTAGTAATTGGTCGTTCGATGGTTGGTTTTACAACTGATGATGCGGTATCTGTTGTTTTGGTGGCAAGTTCACTAAAGATATCAAGGGCTTTTTGAGCTGTTTCGATATGATGTTGGAATGTATCTGGATCGAATTTTTGAATGAAGTCACTTACTTTACGAGGAGATGCAGGTGTCGTGTATTTGGACCATATTTCATTATCTTCACCATATAAGTCGTATAGTTCGTAGAATTTTTGCCAAGTCATTGTATTATCTTTAACATATTCTGCTAGTTCTGGTTTGGTTCTAACAAATTCTTTAAATGTTTCTTTGGACATAAAAAATCACCTATTAAAGTTTATGTTTAATAAGTGATTTTTTTACTATAATTTAAAATCGTCTAGAAAGTCATCAATTGTAAGTTCTTGAGTATCTTCTTTTGTTTTAGGAAGTTCTAATTCTTCTACTTCGTTATTTGTTATTTCTTCTTTAGGTTGTTTTTTAGTTTCTTCTGTTACATTTAGTTCAATTTTTCTTTCAACTAATTCTGCTACTTTGAAACTATCTTCGATAGCTGTTTTAGAGATTGTACTTCCTGTTGAAGATAAATCCATGATTGGTAATTCAGTTGTTTTAATTTCTTTGAAGTCACCATCTGTTTTGATACTTACAACATCTCTATTATTTACTGAGATAGCATTTGTTATCTTGTAATTTGTAGATTTTACTTTCTTAATTAAAGTAGAACCTTTTTTAGCTCTAGTCATTGTATCTAGTTCACTAATTTTAATACGTTTTGAAGTGTTCTTGTTAGTAAATATTGTGATGTATTCGTCATAGTCAGCTGGAGACATACATGTTACAACATGATCATCTTTAACATTGATTCCTTTAACACCAGATGCTTTAGCACCAACTATTGGAATTTCATTTGAATCAATATTTAGATAGTAACCAGTTTCTGTTACGAATATTGCACGACCATTATCTTTAACTACTGAAACTACTTCATCATCATCTTTTAGTTTCATAGCATTGATTGGCTTAGTGTATCTACTTACGATTAACTCTTCTAAATTAGTACGTTTTGTAATACCGTTTTTTGTTGTCATGATGATATTATCACTAGGATTATCAAGAATCATTGCGGAAATAATTCTTTCTTCAGCACTAATTTGAATTAAGTTACTAATATGTTTACCAAGTTCTTTCCATTTAGTTTCAACTATTTCATGAACTGGTACATATAGGTAGTGTCCTAAGTTAGTAAACATTAACAATGTATCAAGTGATGTTGTACTATATAATCCTCTAATGAAATCACCTGGTTTTAATGTTGTAGGTTCACTACTTGCACTTACGTATGATTTGATTGGAATACGTTTTACGTAGCCTTCGTTTGTTGCAACAACGATAACGTTTTCTTTTGGAATCATATCTTTTGGATCAAATTTAACTTCTGTTACTTCATCTCTGATATCAGTACGACGAGGTGTAGCGAATTCTTTTTTGATTTCGTTTAAGCTTAGTTTCATTTGTTTCTTTAGTACTTCTTCGTCATTTAAGATTGAATTTAAGAATTCGATCATCTTTTGTAAGTTTCCTTGTTCTTCTAATAATAGATTTATGTCTGTATTAGATAAACGATATAATTGCATTGTTACGATTGCAGTTGCTTGAGCTTCTGTAAATTCAAATTGTTTAACTAAGTTATCTATTGAATCTTGTTTATTTTTAGATGCTCTGATTGTCTTGATTATTTCATCTAGAATATCAACTGCTTTAAGTAAACCTTCTACGATATGTAATCTTTCTTTAGCTTTCTTTAAGTCGAATCTAGTACGACGTAGAATTACATCTTTTTGGTGAGCAATGAATGCGTCGATTATTTCTAGGATACCTAGTTGTTTTGGACGACGATTTACGATTGCTACCATGTTGAAGTTGTAATTTACTTGTAAATCAGTATTTTTGAATAAGTAGTTTAGGATTAGTTCGGCATTAGCATCTTTTTTAAGTTCGATGATGATTTTAGCCATATGTTCTTTATCAGATACATCGATTACATCAGCTATTCCTTCTACTTTTTTATCTATTTTAATATCTTCGATTTTTTTACGTAGTTGTTCTTTTAGAACGTCATAAGGTATTTCATGAATGATTATTTGATGAGTACCTTTTTCTTTAACTATTTCAGTACGAGCTTTTACAACAACACGGCCACGACCTGTTGTATAGGCTTGTAATAGTCCTTCTTTACCTTCTACAACACCACCTGTTGGGAAGTCTGGGCCTTTAACTATGTTAAGGATTGTATCAAGACGACAGTTTGGATTATCGATACGATGAACTGTTGCTTCGATTACTTCACCAAGGTTGTGTGGTGGAATGTTTGTTGCATAACCTGCTGAGATACCAGTTGAACCATTAACTAGTAAGTTTGGAAAGTTTGCTGGTAGAACTGTTGGTTCTAAGTCTTCATCAGCATAGTTAAGAGTCATTTCTACTGCATCACGGTTGATGTCTTTTAACATTACTAAAGCAAGTTTTGTAAGTCTTGTTTCAGTATAACGGTGAGCGGCTGGACCGTCACCATCGATTGAACCGTTGTTACCATGGATATCAATGAATATTTCACGCATTTTCCAAGGTTGAGACATATAGATCATTGCACCATAGATTGATGAGTCACCATGTGGGTGGTATTTTCCCATTACATCCCCAACTGCTTTAGCGCATTTGCGGTATGGTTTATCATGAGTGTTTTTACTTTCCCACATTGTATAAAGAATTCTTCTTTGTACTGGTTTTAGACCATCTCTTACGTCTGGTAAGGCACGGTCTTGGATAATAGATTTAGAATATCTACCAAATCTATCACCCATTATATCTTCTAGAGTATAATCATATATTTTCTCGATGATTGTTTTTTCTTCTGTCTTTTTTGCCATTTTGATTACCTCCTAAATCCGTCTTCTAATGTAAAGTCAACATTTTCTTCAATCCACTCTTTACGTGGTTCAACTTTATCTCCCATAAGTACTGATACTCTTTTTTCAGCAAGAGCAGCATCTTCGATTGTTACTTTAATTAAGCTTCTTGTTTCTGGGTTCATAGTTGTTTCATATAATTCGTCTGAGTCCATTTCACCAAGACCTTTAAAACGTTGTACTTTGTAAGCTTGTTTTACTTCTTTTTTTCTTTTTTCTAAGTCTTCGTCTGTTGCAACATATTCTTTATATTTACCAAAGTCTAGAGCATATAAAGGTGGATTTGCAATATATAGCATTCCTGCTTCGATTAAAGGACGCATGAATCTATAGAAGAAAGTAAGAAGTAATACTTGGATATGTGCTCCATCGTCGTCGGCATCGGTCATTATTATTACTTTGCCATAGTTTGATTCTTCTGGGTCGAATTCATTTCCTATACCTGCTCCGATAGCATATGTTAATGTATTTAATTCTTCGTTATTATTTATGTCGTTGTTTGAGGCTTTTTCGCAGTTAAGAACTTTACCTCTTAATGGTAAGATTGCTTGTGTTTCTCTGTTTCTTCCTGTTTTAGCAGAACCACCCGCAGAATCTCCCTCGACTAGGAATAATTCGTTTTTAGCGATATCTTTACCAGTTGCTTTAGCTAGTTTTCCGCTTAGTATTTTGTCTTTCTTTTCTTTACCTTTACCACTACGTGCTGCTTCACGGGCTTTACGTGCTGCTTCACGAGCCACTTTACTACGAGAGGCTTTTTCAACGATTGTTAAAGCTATTTCACGATTTTCTTCTAAGAAGAATTTCATGTTTTCGTATGTAATTTGTTCTGTTACAGTACGAGCTTCTGGTGTACCTAGTTTACCTTTTGTTTGACCTTCAAATTGAAGTAGCGCTTCAGGGATTTTTAGATTGATTACAGCACTAAGTCCTTCTCTAACGTCAGAGCCTTCAAAGTTAGTATCTTTACCTTTTAGAACATTGTTTTCTTTAGCATAGTCATTGAATGCTTTAGTGATACCTGATTTGAATCCTGTTTCGTGAGAACCACCATCGCTAGTTTTTACGTTGTTAACGAAAGATAAAATGTTTTCGTTATAACCTTCTTGGTATTGTAAAGCGATATCTACTTCGATACCTTGTTTAATACCATTGAAGTTAATTACTTTATGTAAGACTGCTTTTCCTTCATTAATATATTCAACGAAGTTGATTAGACCATTTTCGTAGAAAAATTTGGCACTACGATTATCTTCTTCATCAATTACTTCAATAGTTAATCCACTAAGTAAGAATGCACTTTCTTGCATACGTTCTGTAATAGTTGTAAATGAAAAATTAGTACTTTTAAATATTTCAGGGTCTGGTAAGAATGTTACTGTTGTACCAGTTCTGTTTGTTGTACCAATTTGTTTAAGTTTTTGAACAGTGTGTCCACCATTTTCGAATTTTATATTACTTATTACACCCTCTTTATGGATTGTTACTTCCATACGTTTACTTAGGGCATTAACTACTGAGGCACCTACTCCATGTAGACCTCCTGATACTTTGTATCCTGATTCTTCAAATTTACCTCCGGCATGAAGAATTGTATAAACTACTTCTGGTGTAGATAAACCACTTTCATGTTTTCCTATTGGAACTCCACGTCCATGGTCTTCAACTGTAATTGATCCATCTTTGTTTAGAGTTATTTTTATGTAGTTACCAAAGCCATTGATACTTTCATCGATAGCATTGTCAACGATTTCCCAAACTAGATGGTGAAGTCCACGTTTGTCAGTGGAACCAATGTACATACCAGGACGTTTTCTTACGGCGTCTAGGCCTTCTAATATTTTTATAGATGTTTCATCATATTTTGTTGTTGTCATTCTTTTTCACCATAGCTAGTATAACACAACTTATGTGCAAAAAAAAAGGGACTTGACGGATGATTTTGTCAATTTTCCCTTTATTTTTCGGACTCATTTACTTTTTTTGACTCTTTTGGAAAATCCTCTTCTTGCTCTTCTTCTTCAAGACGTTCTACTTCTTTAGGAGGTAGGACTGGAAGAATCGCTGTATCTTCGATTTCTTTTATATCTAATATTTTAGTTGCTTTCTCTTCTTTTTTCTCTGCATTAGTAGTTTTTATGACAGAAATTTCAGATTCCTTTTGGATTTCTTCTTCAAGATTCTTTTTAAAATCTTCAAGATTTTTGGTTAAAACCGGAATTTCGAAAGTAACATCTTCTTTAACAGGATCTTTTTCGTTTATTACATCAAAAGTAATATCTTTTACATCTTCTTCCTCAACCTTTTGTGGTGCTTTAGCTTTTTTGGCATCGCGTAGACCGATTATTAAGATTAAAGCAAATAAAACTATAAGAACTATAATAGCTCCTGTTAAGAATTTTGGAAATAATTCATGTTCATATATATCATTAATTATATTTAAAATGGTTAGTAAATTCATTGTAGCACACCCTTTTATTCTATATATTAAGAATAACACAAAATATGTGTTGTTCTCAATTATATTTTTATATTTTTTTGAATTTATTATAATTTTTCATTAATAAAATTATAATTGATGATAGCATAACGATAATACAAATATCTTTTAATACATTAGACCAACCTGTTTCAGGATTTCCTTCTATTTCTTTTGTTATTTCTTTATATGTAGCTGTTATTGTTATATCTGATCCTGGCATAAGGAAAGAATAGTTTTCATCATAAGATATTTCATTACCATTCATATCTTTAATAATTAACTCATCTAAAACATAGCCTTCATCTGGTTTTATTTCAATTGTTATTAAATCATTCACATCATGATTACCAGTTTGAACTACTATCTCCCCATTAGTTGTTTCTTCTTTGGTAACATTGTATTGAATCTTGTATCGTTCGATTGTAGTTGATATTACGTTTCCTTCTTCGTCAGTTTGTTTAGTTAAAGTGAGAAACCCATCACTTGTAATAACAAACATGTTACAAGACATTTCTAATTCTCCAGAAGAATTATAAATATCAAATGAATTATTTTGATAATCTTGAGCGACTGCAAGTTTTCCATGTAAATCATAGAAATATCTATTATCGTCTGTTGTTATTAGTTTATCACTCATTGTATAAACTTCATAAGTATCATTATTTTTTATGTAGTAATAATTTTCGCCAATATGTTTATTATCTCCATAAAATTGTGGATATTTTTCTGCTACATATTGATAATAAACAGCTTCAAAATCATTAGTTGAAAATGTAGTAATTTCTCCAGTTAACGAATCAAAGATAATTGAGGTTTCTTCACTACCAAATGTTAATGTGCTTTCATTGAATAAACAGTTTTTATAAACAAATTCAGCGATGTTTTCTTTAGTTTCGATTTCTTCAAAATTATAATCATATATATTTAGAGATAATATATTATTAGATAAAGTTAGTAATTGAATTTTTTCGTCATTAAAAAGTATTTTTTTAATTAAAAAGCTTTTTCCTGATTGGTGTTCACTTTCAGAAATAAGTTCTAAATTATAATCGTATTTTTGTAATTTTAAAATAAATGTATCAGTTCCTGTTACTATATTAGCAGCAATTATATAGTCTTCTTCTATTATATAGTTGGATGATGTTGTTGTACGAGGATTGAAAGTTATTTTTTTTATTAATTCTCCTTCTTTAGAAATTTTTATTATTTCATCAGTTTTATCTCCGCCTTTTAGTACTATTATATAAGAATCATCAGTTTCTTTAAAACCTCTTAAATGATATTGGTAGTCGGCCATTTCTTTTTTATAATCAAATAAGTCGATGTGATTCCATGTAGTTGTTTCATAGTCTTTTTCCCATACATTAACGATACCTGTTGCACCTGCTTGTATACAAAACGAAAAAAGGAATATTAAAAAGAATAATAATTTTTTCACTTTCATTTTTACACCTTCTTAGACGTTACTATTATGGATAAATTATATCATTTTATAGCAAATTAAAAAAGATATTTTACAATATCTTTTTATCTGTATTTATTCATTTGTTGCATTACTTGTCTTACTTGTTTTTGACTTGGTTTTCTTCCCATACTACTCATCATAGCTTCTATCATTTTTTCATTTATTGGAGGATTTTCCTCTAATTGTTTAGTAAAGATTTTTTTAGTAACAAAGAATCCTATGATGAATCCTACTATTAAACCTATTACTATGTATAATATATCTAACCACATATTTGCACTCTCCTTTGTATGATTATTTTACTAAATATTTAGACTTTTAACAAGGTATTATTGGAATTCTTCTAACCAAAAATAATCGATATTATCAAAATCACAAACAAAAATATTCTTTTTCTTAGTAATAGCTTTTAAGAAAGAAGAATATTCTAAAGATGTTTTAATTACTAAGTATGTCTTGTTAATGATTAATTTGGATTTTTCATCACTATAATAATCATTTATTATATGGGTATTATTTACTTTAGTATATGTATATTTGTTTTTATAATATTCAAAGATGTTGTTATCGAGATATTCTTTGTTGAAGGTATCTCTTATTTGATTGAAGAAGTTGTATGCTGTTATTAGTTCTTCTTGTTTTAGATGGTATATTCCTTCGATGGCTTTGTATAGATTATAAGGGTTATCTTTTGTTAAGTTGGAGTATGTTGGTTTTATCTTGAATAGATAGAATGTTCTCATAAAAAATCACCAAGTTTATTTTATAAAACTTAGTGATTAATTTTTGTCGTTTTTAGTTGCCTCTAATACATTTTTCTACTTTTTGTAGAATTGAATCATAGTCGAATTTCATTTTTTCTAGGACATCATCTTTTTGACCACTACATCCATATTCATCTATTCCGATAGCACAACCATGAGATGCAAAACGATACCAAGGAAGTGTTGCTGATGCTTCAACGGTGATTACTTTAGCATTTGGTGGAATGATTTCATTTTGATAACTCTCTGGTTGACTTAGGAAGACTTCAACTGATGGCATTGAGACTAATCTAGTATCGATTCCTTTGTTTCGTAGTTCTTCACTAATTAAGTATGTAGTTGTTAGATCTATACCTGTACTTACTAATACAGCATCTAATCTAGATGTTTCATTTTTTATAATATAAGCACCTTGTTTAGTTTTTTCACCACTAGTTCCAGCAAGGATATGAGCTTCATCTTTAGCAAGAACTAAAGCAACAGGACGTTTGTTATTAACGATATAATCCCAACAACCTATTACTTCATTAATGTCTGCTGGACGGAATACCATTAAATTAGGTGTTGTTCTTAACATTGCTAGTTGTTCAACTGGTTGATGAGATGGACCATCTTGACCAATAGTTATAGAATCATGGGTAAAGATATATGTTATTGGTAAGTTCATTTGAGCAGTCATTCTTAAAGATGGTTTTAAATAATCTGAAAATGCTAAGAAGGTTGAACCAAATGTTCTTAGACCACTTAGTGACATACCATTTAGAATAGCACCCATAGCATGTTCTCTAACACCAAAGGCAAGATTTCGACCTGTTCTTTCTTTACGACTGAAATCAACTTCCTTATATAGGGCAGTGTGACAAGATGTTGAAAGGTCAGCACTTCCTCCTAAGAAGAATTTTGAACGATCACTTACTATATTCATTATTTTTGAATTAGATTCTCTTAGTTCTTCGCTATAATCATTTTGAATTTTGAAATTTGAACAACTGAATTTTAAACCATCTTCGCCTGTTTCAAGGAAATCTAAAATGTTTTTTAATTTTTCAGTAGGTCCATCACGCTTGATATGTTCTAATTCTTTTTTCCATGTGATGTATGGAGTACGAATACGACTATTAATTGTTTCACGAACATATTTAACAGCTGTTTCTGTAATTTCCATAGTGTTTGTTTCTATTTCATATTTTTTTCTAACGTTTGCTATATCTTCACGACTTAGTGGTTTACCATGAACTAAATTTTTACCTTCATGTTGAGAACCACGACCAATGACAGTTTTTACTTCGATTAAAGTTGGTTTACGGTTGATTTTTGCTCTTTCAATAGCTTTATCGATTTCTTTTAATTCGTTACCCTCACCAACAAAGTCAACTTCCCAACCCATATTAATATATTTTTGAATAATACTTTCGCTAGAAGTTCTTTTTAATTCACCATCTAAAGTTACATCATTTGAATCATATAGTACTATTAAATTATTAAGACCTAAGTTTCCTGCTAATGAAGCTGCTTCATCAGCTATTCCTTCCATAAGGTCTCCATCACTTACTAAGCAATATACATAATAATCAATTATTTTTTGTTTTGGTACTTCTTCTTCGATTAATGCTTCTAAATATTTTTCGGCCATAGCCATACCTACTGCATTAGCAAGTCCTTGACCTAATGGTCCAGTAGATACTTCAACGCCTGGAGTTACACCATATTCAGGATGACCTGGAGTTTTGGAACCTATCTTTCTAAAATCAACTAAGTCGTCGATAGAAATATCATATCCGGCCATAAAAAGCATAGCATAAAGAAGAGCAGAACCATGACCTGCTGACATAACAAAACGATCTCTATTAGGCCATTTTGGATCACTTGGATTTACTCTTAAATGATTTGTATATAAACTAAAGATAATTGGGGCTGCACCTAAACAAATACCAGGGTGACCACTTCTAGCATAAGAAATCATATCAACACTTAGAACTCTTAAACTATTAAGTGAATGGACTTCTGGATTCATATTATCACTCTCCTACTTTATAATTATATCAGTTTTTTTTATTTACTAATAGAAAAAATAAGACTTATTTGTCTTATTTTTTATCTTTTAAATGTTGAACTGCTATTTTATATAGTTTTTCCATAGCTTCATTATTTTTATTTTTACTCATATTCTTTTTCATCTTATCAATGATACTTGGATTTTCAGATATTTTGTTCATGTACAAATTAAACATGAATGCATTTCTAAATCTTTTACCATAGCCATTTTTTTCAAAATATTTAAAGTTTGCTACTTCTTGACCACCACTACAATTAATCATAATAATAGGTTTTTTAAAGTATAAACTTTCTGTTGATTGAGCTCCACCTGGTTTTGATACAACGAAGTCACAAATTTGAAGTAATTCAGGAACATTATTTACAAAACCTAATGTTTTAATATTAGTAGCTCCATATTCTTGAATCCATTTATCAACTTTTTCTTTTGATTTTTGATTTTTACCTGCGACATAGATGAAATCTATATTTAAATTACTTTTGATAATACCTTTAATATATGGTAAAGAAAGAGTTCCACCATTTCCGCCACCACCGAAGAATAAGCAGATAGGTCTTACCCCAGAGAATCCATATTTCTTAGTAGCTTTTTCAACATTGAAATTACTACTTGTTATAGGATTAATTGGAATACCAATTGGTTTTATTTTACTTCTTTCAACACCTTTTTTAACTAGGTATGAAACTTCGTCTTTATCTCCTACGACAATTGCTTGTTCTCTTTTATATCCTCTTAACCATAAAGCATGAGCTTCATAGTCAGTTACTACTGTTATAAGTTTACTATTTATAATACCTTTACGATTATAATAATCTATTAAACTACTACCAAAAAAGTGAGTTGAAATAGTCATATCAGGATTAAAATCTGTAATAACTTTTCGCATATGTTTATTTTGAAATACACCCATACTAGCTTTGCTAGCAATAGCAGCACTTAATTTTGAATCAAATAAATTATATATAAAAGACCAACCTGCTGGAAATTTTAATAAGAAAAAATCAGTTATTTTTTGACTAAATCTTCCAATAATTGGTGTTGAATATTTTAGTAAATCGATTGCTAATATTTCAAGTTCGGGATCTTGAGCTTTGAAATAACTTTCAATATACTGAGCTACTGCACGATGTCCATTACCATACATTGCATAAGTTAACAAAATTCTCTTTTTCATGTTTACCAACCTCTTAATAAGATTATACACTATATTTTTTTATTTTAAAATAAAAAAGCAAATTTGAAAATTTGCTTTTATGATGTTTTTACTGAACTACATTTTATATTTCCTATCATACCTTCTAAACCGTACATAGTAGACATAGCTTTTTTTATTGAATCGTCATAATTAAATTTTAATTTAGCAATCATTCCTTCTTGACTTGAGTTAGTGTAACTACCATAAGCAAGATTTGAGAACATACCAAATTTTATTGTTTGACTTGTTTTATCTATTTGACTATCTATTGTTAGAACTTCAGTATTATTGTAGGAATTTACTAATTCTTCGATAGTAGTAACATTTTGATTAAAAGTACTTTTATCTTCGAAATTAGTTATTTGTTGAAGATATGTTTTTTTCAATTTGTAATCTTCATAATATAAGTAAGCGTGAATATTAATAGTAGTTCCACTATCTTTCATTGGTTCAATAAATTCACATCTAACGACACCAGTTGTTGCTGCTGGTTCGTAAGGGAATTCTTGATTTAGTTCATTTTCATCTGATACTAAGCCTTTATAAAATGTTAATGATTGAGTGAAATTTATTTTAGGAGTTTCTTCTACTTCCTCTTCTGGTTCCTCTGTTTCTTCTTCTACTTCATTATTTACTTCTTGAGATGGAGTTTCTTCAACTGGATCTAGAACTGTATTGTAGTAGTAAAGCCAACCGCATACTAGAGCTATTACAAGAATTAAAACAAGAAATATTTTTACACCGATACCATTGGAACTAGGAATACCAATATTCTCTTCACCAGGATAAGTAGGACTAGGTACATAATCATATGGTTCTGTTGGAAGAGCATTTGGATCAAATTTTGGTTCAGTTGTTACTTCTTGTGGTTCTTCTTTAGATATTGGTGTATCAGTTAGTTCTATTATTTCTTCTTTCTTAGACGGAGCTAAAGTTACAACATCATTAGATGCTTCTTGAATTGGTTGTGCAACTTTTTGATTTAACTCACTAGCTAATGATTGTTGAAATACTTGATTTGTTTCTGTATTTGTTTGAGCTGATATAACACGTTGTTCAGTTACTGGAGTTGTCACTGGTTCTGGTTGAGTGTTTTCAACTTTAGGTGGTTCGGTTTTAGGTGGAAGGGTTTGGGGTTGTTCTGATTCTAGACCGAACATCTGTGTAAATAAATTATCATTATTGTTATTATTATTTTCTGGCATATCGGACACCTCTTCTATTTTTTAATTATAACATAAAAAAATATCAGTGAGTACTGATATTAATTAGATAATGTGACTGTGTTAGTATTGTCAGTAATACTTGCAATACGGGCGTTTATTGCAACAACACCTAATACTATAAATAAATAAAATAGTATAATTCCTGCCATATTTCTAATAGTTTCATTTTTCATATACACTCACTCCTTCTTCCTTTTACCATCTTCATTATATTACATACATTCGTTCGTGTCAATATATAAACAAAACATTTGTTTGACTTTTTACACTTGCTATGATATTATTTTATTGGAGGTAAGCTTATATGGATAAAAACATTACAAAAAGACAAGAAGATGTTCTTAACTATATTAAAAAATATGTTGTTGAACATGGATTTCCACCTTCGACTAGAGAAATTGGAGCAGCACTTGGTTTATCATCACCTGCTACCGTACATACACATTTAAAAAAATTAGAAGATGCTGGTTGCATTAGAAAAACAAATTCAAAATTTAGAACAATTGAAATTGTTGGAGATAATGAATTTGCTAAGAAAGATGAAGAACTAGTTAAAGTTCCATTGTTAGGTACTATATCATGTGGTAATCCTATTGAAGCAATAGAAAATCCTGATGAATGGTTTACATTACCAGCTAGTTTGATTCCAACTAGAGAAACTGTATTTACTTTACAAGCTAGTGGAGAATCTATGATAAATGTTGGTATTTATGATGGAGATATTATTATAGTTCAAAAACAAAAAGTTGCTCGTAATGGTGAAATCGTTGTTGCAATGACAGATGATGGCGATGTTACTTTAAAAACTTTCTATAAAGAAAAAGATCATATTAGATTACAACCTGAAAATGATACAATGAGTCCTATTATATTAGATAATTGTACTATTTTAGGTAAAGCTATTGGTTTATATAGAAGTTTATAATTAAAGAAGGAAGAAGAAGATAAAAAAACTTAATCATGCGATTAAGTTTTTTTATGCAAAGAATAATAAGTAACTTAAGAATCCAATAAAGATTAATAAACATAAGGTACCATTTATTTTTTCATATCCTTTTGAACGACCATCTATGCCAAGAGCCATAGTAGCAAATAAACCACCTACTAGTCCTCCAATATGAGCAAAGTTATCTATTCCTGGAGACATAAAACCAAGGAATAAGTTTAAAGCAATAATTGGAATTATTTGAGTTTTTACAACATTTCCAAGATATGTACGATAATGATAGCCGAAATATAATAGTGATCCTAATAAACCGAAGATAGCACCTGATGCTCCTACTGAAGGACTGCTAGATGCTACTGCTGATAGTAAGCAACCAGTTATAGCACTTATTACATAAACTAATAAGAATTTTGTTTTACCAAGGAAATTTTCAATTTGACTACCTACAACATATAAAGAATACATATTAAGAGCTAAGTGAATTAAGTTAGCATGTAAGAAAGCAGCACTTATTAGACGCCATATTTCTCCAGCTTGTAATAAAGCTCTTAAGTTTGCTCCTAGTTTTAAGGCAGTAAGAGTTGTTACACCATCTAGTAAAACCCCTGCTCCATCCATAATACATTCGATAACAAACATAATGATACAAGCTAAGATAATTAAATTTGTAAAAACAATTTTCTTAGGTTTGAAAGTTCTTTCATATACTCTATTATCTTTTTCTGTTTTTTCATTAATATCTTTAGTTACGTTGATTATTAAATCTACACCTGTTGTATCTTTTAATAACTTTTCGTTAATATTAGGAAATGCTTCAAGAATTTCTTCATCAGTAATATTTAAATCATTACCTAATAAAGGAACTGGTGTAATATTTTTAGTAGCTTCTATCTTTAAATCTTCATTAACATCTAATAAAATATTTAAAGTATTTACATTAAATGAAAAAGTTTTCTTCTTTATTTGTTTAACAATACTTTCTATTTTAAAATAATCATAATTTAATTGTTCTTTATTAAAAATATTATTGGAATTAATTCTGATAATACGATATGGTCCGTCAGAGTTTTCTAACCATATTTCATCTTTGACACCATTTACTACAATAGGATTATAGTTTTCTTCGGTGATAAAGTAATGAACTAATTTCATAATAACTTCATCTTTTTTATTCATAACAATAGTACTCATATTGTGCCTCCTATTTATTATATTATATCAAATTAATTAACATTTCAAACTATTGAATTTAGTTTTAAGAATTTTTTATTTTCTTTTATTTCATATGAACTTATTCTACTGCATATTATTTTAGTATGAGGTGGAATAATGTTTAATACTTTAATTGTTATTTATTTGGTTGTTTTATTATTAATTTCTATTTTATTTTGTCGACTTATTATGCAAAATAAAATGAAAAATGATTTAGTATTTTTTGTTATATCAAATTTCATTTTATCTTTTTCTTTTTTAATATTTTTATTCTATTATAAAGATTATTTATTTAGTTTAGTTAATATGTTCTTTTTATTATTAAATACAATATTTTTAAGTTATGAAATTAAGTTAACTTATGATAAGTATAGATTGCTTTCTATGCCTTATTTAATATATATTGTATTTTTATTTTATCTTATTATAGACCTTTATCTAATGAGTCTATGAATGTTTGAAATTCTTTAGGTAATGGAGCTTCGAAATGCATTTCTTTCTTAGTTATAGGATGAATGAAGTCCATTTTATATGAATGTAAGAATTGACCAAACTCAGTACATTTTTTAGTATTGTATACTGGGTCGTTATATACTGGATAGCCAATATAATTCATGTGTACTCTAATTTGATGAGTACGTCCTGTTTCTAAAATTAAACTTACTAATGTATAATCTTGATATTTTTTTAATACTTTTAAATGAGTTATAGCTTCTTTAGAATTATCTGCTGTAACAGTCATTTTTTTACGGTCTTTAGGATCACGACCGATTGGAGCATCAATTGTTGCGGAATCATGTGGGAAGTTACCACAAATTAAAGCTATATATTCTCTTTTAATATTTTGATGATTTTTAAAGTATTCTGTTAATATTGCATGAGATTTATTATTCTTAGCAATTAGTAATAAACCAGATGTATCTTTATCTATACGATGAACTATACCTGGTCTTTCTTCTCCATTAATATCACTTAAAGAATTAGTATAATGCATTAAACCATTTACTAAAGTATTATCATAGTTTCCAGAACCTGGATGAACTACTAAACCACTTGGTTTGTTGACAACGATTATATCATTATCTTCATATACTATATCGATAGGCATTTCAACAGGTACTATATCTGTTTCTTCGATAAAACCATCTTTGATTTCGATTTCATCATTAGCTCTTACTTTGTAAGAAGCTTTTTCAAATTTGTTGTTAACTGTGATGTATTCAGCATCTAACATTTTCATGATAGTTGAACGTGAATACTCAGTATTATTGGCTAGATATTTGTCTAGTCTTTCTTGGTTTTCTGTTACTACTATTTTCATTGACATCTTCCCCCTTTAATACGGCGATTATTAATAAGATTACTCCTAAGACAATGCACACATCGGCAATGTTAAAGACTGGGTAATCATAATTAAATATATAAAAATCTAAAAAGTCACGGACATATCCGAATAAAACTCGATCTATTAAGTTTCCACCTAAGCCTCCGATTAACAAACCGAATGCTAAAGTATTTCTTTTATTTTGTTTGAAACAATAGATAAAATGATAAATTAGAATAAGAGCAAATATTGTTCCTATTGCTATCACAGCTTTGGCATTGCTGAATAAGCCCCATGCTGCACCTTCATTATGAACTAGTGTTAAATAAAAAAAGTTGGGAATAACTTTTATAGATTGATTTAATGTTAGGAATATACCGGTAATAACTTTAGATATTTGATCTAGTGCTAAAGCAATTGTTGCTATTATTAAAATCTTTTTATTCACTGGTTACACCTCGCAATTCATTATATCACATATCAACTAAAATTACATCTTCACCTATTTTAGTAATACTACTAAATGCTATTTTAGAGTCACTTGATGAAAGCATCATCTTTTTAAAAGTCTTTTTTTCTTCTAAGATAAGAGATATTATTTGACCTTGATTATTTATTTCAGCATCGATAATTCGACCAATACGACGACCATCTTTGGTACTAATGATATCTTTTGTCTGTAAATCAGATAAAAACATACAATCACCTATTATAATTATATGTTTTATTTTGTAAACTACTTATTTAAATTACAATTATTAAGATTATCATTTTGAGTATCTAAAAATTTTATACTAAAAGTCATATCTTTAGTAATATCTTCTGGGAAAGTAATTTCGTATACATAGGATTCTGTTTTGTCTGATTTACAAAAACAGTTGTTACGACTTAGATATATTTCAATATTGTTACCATTTTTTATATAGTATTCAAATTGATGATAGTCTTCACAACTACTTTCAGACATAATAAGATATAGATAATTATTTTCTTTAAAGTCTTGTTTAGTTAGATTACTTATATTATTAAATTTATAGTATTTAGATACTTTTTTATATTCATTATAATTAGATACTGGTATTATAGTTCCACTTTCGTAATTAAATGATTCTGATATGTCGATGTTGTATTTTTTGTGTTCTGTGTGAACTAAGTTAAATTTAGTACCTATTAAGTAATTTGATTGATGATCTAGAAAAACACATACTGCTAATAATGTAAATGTTACTACAGCAGAAATTATTAGAATAACATTTATTCTAAAGTTCCTTTTAGTATTTTTTCTCATATATTCTCCTTAATTATGTAATGTTCCGCCCCATTCTACTGCTGTAAATCCTTGACGGTTTTGAGTAGTTAGTTTTTGTTCTTTTATAGTAGTTTCTTTAGATACTTTTTTTACATGCATACGAATACGAATTAAAGTATCTGGTTGTGGTTCGATTATTAGTTTATTGTCTTTTTGTAAGTCTTCAGTTAATTCGAAGTATACTAAGTTATGTTCATTCTTTTCTAAGATAGGAAGCCAGTACATGATGAATTCATTTCTTTCTTTAGCATTTAATCCTAGAATAGTTAGTTTTTCTTCTAGGAAAGAGATTGCATTATCTTTTGATACATAGAATCCTTCAGTAAATGAGATTTTTGTATAGTCTAGTTCTTCCCAGTAAAGAGCATAATAATAGTTATTATTACTATCATAAAGGTCACCATTTGGATGAGCTGTTACTGTCCATTCTTCTTGGAATTTTGGATATGTTGTTGTAAGTAGTTCTTCTTTTTTTAAGTTAACTGTTACTTTAGTTTCTTCTTCTGGATATAGATATAGAACTGGTTTATAAGCAACATCAGTTGGGCAATTAGTACGATCTATGTAGTTGAAATCTATTTCAACATCTTTACGAGATGTTACTGTTTTAGGAAGAGATATTTCATATAAGTTATATTGAGGAGCACATAAACCACATTGACGATGAACATCATAAGAAATTGTTGCTTTAGTTCCATCAACTGAGATTTCTTTTTCTTGTAAAGTTTCACTACATTCATCATAAACGATTACTAAAAGTAAGTAGTTGTAACTATTGAAATCTTTTGTTGAAGGATTATCTAATTTAATATTGTAATTTATAAGTGTAGAATTGTAATCTGCTTTAGTAGTTGCAAATCCGATTATTGAATAGCTTTCACTATTGAAGTCCGTTTCGATATCATCGATAGAATATTTAAAGAATTTGTAATCTGTTTTGACTTCGTGCTTTTTTTCACTTTGTTCTTTGTCTTTGGTATTAATTAGAATTACTGATAATATTATTATGATTAAGATAAATAAAATTACTATTATAGATTTTTTGTTTTTCATTTTTTACGCCATCTTTCTTATGATAATTATAACATTATTTTACTAATCTTTTAATATTTTCGATGGCAGATTTTTCGATTCGCGATACTTGAGCTTGGGAGATATTTAGTTCTTCACTTAGTTCAGTTTGGGTTTTACCGTAGATGTATCTGTTGTAGATTATTTGTTTTTCACGGTCTTTTAATTTACCAAGAGCTTTTCTTAAGGAAATTAAAGTTTCTTTGTCGTATTCAGGTGCTTTATTAGCTATTTGATCAAGAAGGTAGATTGTATCTCCGCCATCATTGTAGATTGGCGTATATATACTAATTGGTTCTTTTAGAGATGTTAAGGCATAACCAATGTAGTATTCTTCGATACCGAGATGTTTAGATATTTCTTCGTTAGTTGGTTCTTTTCCGTAAGTGTTGTAGTATTCTTCTTTGTAGGCGATTATTTTATTGGCGATGTCTTTTGTACTACGGCTTACTCTGATAGGTGTTGAATCACGGAAGGCACGAAGGATTTCACCTTTTATAAGAAAGACGGCATAGGTACTAAAGCAAACATTTAATGATAAATCAAAGTTATCAATGGCTTTTATTAAACCGATACATCCTATTTGGAAGAGGTCGTTGATGTTGGATTCAGTAGTTTTGAATTTTTTTAGAATACTTAGAACTAGTTTTAAATTGCTTTCAACTAGTTTATCTTTGGCGGTTTGATCACCTTGTTGATAGGCGATGAAGAGTTCAGTCATTTCTTCGTTGGTTAGGGTTTTTAGGGTGCTGGTGTTTACTCCTGGTATTTCGACTTTTTTATTGTACATAAAAAAACTCCTTTCATACCTATTTAGGTAGAAAAGAGTTTATTTTATTCATTATTTTGGGTGACTACTTTTTCAGCTAGAACTTTGTTTTGGGATAGGAGCCAATCTGTTGATTCAGTATCTATTATAGTATTACAGTAACTACACTTCCCTTTTGTTGCTCTTTTAGTTGGTGCTCCACAGTTAGGACAGTTAAGTTCTATTTCATCTGTCTTTATGTTTTTTTCGAATTCTAATTCATGGATGATGATGGTTTTATCAGTTTGACTACCATCTACTAGATTCTTTTCAGCATCAAGACGATATGAAATACAACTTGCTTTCATTGCAACTTTTAAAGTAATTTTTTTATCATCACTAGTAATAGAATATATTTGTGATTCAAGAAGTTGGTAGTTAGAAAAGTGATATCCTAAATCAACTTGTTGAAGCATTTCTAGTTCTGATAAATAAAGATTGTATAGTTTTTCAGTACAAAGATATCTTAATGTATCATAGTCATAATTAGAACGAGCTGTTTGGATAGATACTAACTTTTTAAATAAATGTTGTTCTAAGACTTTTCTATTTTTTATTCCATTAGCAGTTAATTCCGTATCAGTTATTTCATCATAATTAACTAATTTTGAATCAATTGCATGAACATAGTTTAATTCTTTTTTGATTTTTGGTACTGTTATAAAAGCTAAGGTAAATAAAAGTGCGATATCTAGGAATGATGCTAAGGTAGGATTAAGAATATCAAGTCCAAATAAGATAATAATTCTTATTATAAATAAACGATAGCCATAATTCATTTGACCGGTTATTTTTTCGATTTCAGAAAGAGGTCTTATTATAAAGAAAATGTAATAAAAACTGAATACTATTTGAAGAATTAGTGCTCCTGTTAAATCAAATGCTTGTACTCCTATCATATGTAATCCTCCTATACTAGATATATTATAACATTTATTGCAATTAAAAAAAGAAAGTTTTTTAGACTGATATAATAAAAGTAGACAACGAAAAAAGAACGTCTACTTTTTTTGTTA
>CAVAGO010000029.1:0-24202 GCA_963588075.1 bacterium
TTACATATAAAAACTGCAACTCATATTATACGTGCATTTACATATGAAGTTAACCTTATAGTATTAATGTAATAATATCATGAATAGTTATATATATCATTAATAACATTAGTAATCCGAAGAATATTGTAGTTGCTATTGCTTCTACTTTTTCGTTTACTTTTTTCTTAGTAACTAATTCGATAAGTAGGAATAGAACATGTCCACCATCTAAAGCTGGGATTGGAAGGATATTCATAATACCTAAATTGATACTTAAGTATGCAATTAAGAATAAGATATTTTCAATACCGGCTTTTCTAGTTTCTCCTACTACTGTGTATATACCAACTGGTCCAGATAAACTATTTATAGAAATTTTTCCTGTGAATAAGTTTACAACAGTTAACCACATTTGTTCTAAGGTACTACCGAATTTTTGGAAAGCGTATTTAGCGGAAACTCCTACTCTTTCAAGAGCGTTATCTCCTTTTTCTATTTCACTTTTCATTTCGATACCAAATACTTTTCGTTTGTTACCATCTTCATCTTCTTCAGTTTTTGGTTTTATTTCTAGAGTTTCTGATTTACCGTCTGTATGTTTAACAGTTATCTCATATGTACCATCTTTATCTTTTAATAGTAATAATAATTGAGCTTTGTCCCAAGTACTTACTTTGTCACCATTAACAGAAGTTATTATGTCGCCAGCTTTCATACCTGCTTCTTCAGCTGCTGAACCTTCAGTAACATTATATACTTGTGGAGTTAATGATGGTGCGCCCCATATAAGAGCTATAACAAATAATAAAACTATTGCTAGAAGGAAGTTATTGAATACTCCTGCTACTAGAATAATTAATCTTTGATACCATGGTCGATTACACATGAATTGATCTTTTGGTACTTTATTTGTGTCATCATCTTCATAAATTTCACCGGCCATTTGAACAAATCCACCAATTGGAAGTGCTCTTATGGAATAGTTTATTCCGTCTTTACCTTTTATTTGTTTGATAAGAGGCCCCATTCCGATTGAAAACTCATGAATGTATACTCCACTCTTTTTAGCTGTTAAGAAATGACCTAGTTCATGAACAAATACTAAAATTCCTAAGATAAGTACAAATAATAATATGTTTAATATTGTTCCCATTTAATCACCTTTCTTAAATCATAAATAATATATGGAAAATAATAATATAGCCATAAATAATGAAAATTAAACTATCGAATCTATCTAAGATACCACCATGTCCTGGCATTAAGTTAGAAAAATCTTTTATTTCATTTTCTCTCTTCATTTTACTGAAGAATAAATCGCCTATTTGACCTAAGATAGATAGTAATAAAGTCATACCAATTAGTAAAACAATATTGATACCACCATCTAAAATATTAACATAGTAAATTGAAGCAATAGCTGTACCAACAACTGAACCAGCTATACTACCTTCTACTGATTTTTTAGGAGATACTTCTGGAATAAGTTTATGTTTACCAATTAAACAACCGATTAACATAGCAAATGTATCTGTCATAGTAGCTATTAATACTAAGTATAATAATAACCATTTATTTTCAATAAATAATAACATTAATGAATTAAAGAATAAACCAATTAAAAGAATTGTTCCTAGTAAATAGAAAGCATCTTTAGTAGTATATCTTTCTTTTTTATAGAATATTGAAGGTATTAATACTAATAATGTAATGATACCTAACATAGCAAATGATGGTCCGTAATATAAATATGCGGGACTTACATGATTAAATATCATAAGTTCCATACATACGAAACCGATTGCAGTCATAGCTTTAGGATAAGCTTTATGACTTTTTGTTAAACCTAATGTTTCTTTAAAAGCAATAGCTCCTAATAAACCAGCAGCTAAAGCAATAGCATATCTCCCAAGGGCAGCTGGTAAAACAAAGATTAATATTACAATAGCAACCATTATTGCTGCTGAGATAACTCTTTTTTTCATTTTTTATTTCCTCCAAATCTTCTTTCACGAGTATTGTAAATATCAATTGCTCGTTCAAATTCTTCTTTATCGAAGTCAGGGAAACATATTTCAGGGAAATACATTTCTGAGTAACTTAAATTATAAATCATAAAGTTACTAATTCTTTCCTCACCACTTGTTCTAATAAGTAAATCAATTGGAGGTAAATCATTATACATATATTTATATAATAAATTCTCATCTATATCATCGATAGATATTTTTCCATCTTGAACATCTTTGACTATACGTTTTGTTCCATCAGCAATTTCTTGTTGACCTCCATAATTTAAACATATGTTAAAAACACCTTTTGTATTATTTTTTGTTTTATCTACTATATAGTCCATAGCTTCTAAAACATCAGGTCTTAAGTTTTCACGACGACCTGAGAATATTATTTTTATGTTCTCATTATGAATTTTGTCACATTCATTCTTAAATAAATCTACAAATAAATCCATTAAGTATTTTACTTCTTCTTCTGTTCTTTTAAAGTTTTCAGTAGAAAAAGCAAATACACTTAAATATTTAACTCCTTTATCTATAATATAGGGAGCTAATTCTTTTATATTATCAAACCCTTTTTGATGGCCTTTTAATTGAGGTAACCCTTTTCTTTTAGCCCATCTTCTATTGCCATCTAATATTATAGCAACATGTTCGGGATAATATTTTTCCATTTTCATCAATCCTTCTTCCTAAATTATACTATTTAAATGAGTTAATAGCAAGGAAGAAAAAAAGTACATTAGATGTACTTTTTGATATCGAATACCTTATATTCTTTAATTTCTCTCTTTGGTAATTCTTTAGTTATTTCCTCTAATTCCCAAGGTATATTGTAATCTGGGATTAATTTTGTTTTAATTGGTAAGACTCTTGGCATTATAACGATTGCTTCAAATATTTGAAGTAGTTTTAATTCTTCTGGGGTAATTAATGGTACTCCAGGAGCTTTGTTGCCACATAACTTGCATATTTCTTCACAAGTATATAAGTCATTAGATAATAGATATATTATACAACCCATTGTGTATTTTAATATTTCACTATCTTCTTTACCATATTGTCTTTCTAAATCTATAAGACTTTTAATAATAATAGTAAACTTAATATTCATACCTCTTGAAGAATTTAGTAAAGCACTAAAGTTTTCTAAAGGGCATAGAGATTCGAATTCATCCATTATTACGTTTATTCGACGTTCACTTTTTTTATTTAGAGCAATACTATTATATAGTTGATTAACTAGTAATGGTTCTAAGCGAATAGTAAAAGCATTTACTTCACCTATCATAAAGATAGCAAATTTTTCATTTTGAATAGAAGTTAAATCAAAGTCACTTGTTGAAAGCATACTTGATAAGTTTTGACGACTTACTATTAAACGCATTATTTGTTTAAATACTGCTAAGATACCTCCTCTTGTTTCTAGTGGAGCGCTTAATGTACCTGATAAATTGATATAAGCAGGAGATGTTCTTTCTAAGTTATTTAGAAGATGTTTGAAATAAGAATCTGTATCTTTCTTCTCTTCACCAGTACATGTTATATCATAGATACTATTGAAATTGATTTCTGATTTTTCACCATGTTCAAATAAATACAATGCTATTCCAACGAAGTATTGAGTTGCTGAAGTAGTCCAGAATGGATCAGAGTTTTGGTTTTCTGAAGCTTTAAATAAATAATAACCAACACTTTCTAATAACTTTTGTGCTTCATCAATGTTGCCTTCTTTGTATAACTTATATGGTAATGATAAAGGATTCCAATTATTACTTAAATTAGTATCATTAAAATTTAAAGTATAAATTTTATATCCTCTTTTTTCTAAATTACCAGCTAATGAAGCATATAATTCACCATTATTATCTTTAACTACTAAAGATTCATTTGCTAACATAGCAAGTTTGGCTTGAGGTAAGACAACACTTTGTGTTTTACCTGAACCAGTAGTTCCTATTACTAAAGTATGATGGTCTCTTTTATCATAATAAAGATGTTCATTATCATAAGTTAGTGGAATACCTGACCTTTCTATTGTGAAACTCTTGTCTATCTTATTAAGTTCCTCTCTTAATTCTGCCATATTTTTCCATTGTGCATAATTCATATCAAATTCCTCCTTTGATAAGTCCATTATATAACGATATTTTTAGATAAATTTAAACAATAATGGCTTTTATGCTATAATACGAGCGAATGAGGAGATAATATGTATTCTAATGAATTGATTTGTAATATTTTAAATTATCTTGATGAGCATATGTATTCTGATATTAGTATTGATCTAATAAGCAGTATTTTTTGTTATGATAAATTCTATATTATGAAGAGATTTAAAAGAGAAATTGGTCTTTCAATATTCAATTATATAAATTCAATAAAGATACTAAATAGTTTGAAATATTATAAATATGATGATTCAGTTATGAAGATAGCTTTTGATAGTGGATTTAATTCATTAGAATATTATTCTGAAATATTTAAGAAGATTATGGGAGTTAGTCCAAATAGTTATAAGAAGTTTGTTAAATATGATTTAAGATTAAAGGAAGATGAAGCAAATAAAATAATTAATTCAGTTATTGAGTTGAATACATTAAAGAAGTTTGTTGATGAATATAGAAAACATATTAAACCTAAAGATACTATGGTTAAAAAATTATCTATTTTTAATTAAAAAAACTGCTATTTTTTAGCAGTTTTCTTTTTTCTTCTTTTTGAAGTTATTAAGTCATATAGTTCGTCTGATGTCATTTCTGATTTCGGTTTGTAACGAGCTGTTAAGACAGGTTCTTCAAATTCTGGTATTGGAATTACTTTACTTATATATGTTGCTGATGCAAATATGAAGGCATGTTCTGTTTGTTGTTGCAATAACATAATTAATAGTAATCCACCAGCACTAATTATCATCATTGTAATATAAGGTTTATTATCAGTTAAATCTATTGTAGGTGGTAAAGCAGGTTCTTCTGGTGCTATATAGTAAGTATTTAAGAAACTTGCTAATATAGAATCTACTTCTTGACCATTTACTAAGATTTTAGCTACTAATTTATAATTTTCATCTAAGCTAATTGTAATTGAAATATCATAAACTTGATCACTATATGTTAAACCATATATATTTCCTTCGATTACAGATAATTTATAATTATATGTTTTACCAATATCATCTTCTGTAAATACTAAGTCGAACTGAGCATTTCCATTAGCATCTGTTATAGATGTATTTGTTGTACCAGTTTGAGTATTTACTAAGATAAATTCAAAGTTATCTGGACCAATTGAATATTTACCAGTATTATCTACTTTATTTTCTATATTAATAGATAGTTGTAAATCTTTGATTTCTGGTTTTACTTCTACATGATAGATGTTAGTAAATTCTGTATTTATTTCTGTTACTTTTTGTTCATCTACTTTAGTAGTTGCAATTAATTTATTATCTTCTGATAGTGTAATATTTACTTCAATAGTGTATTCTTTATCACTATATGTCATTCCTTCTATTCCACTATTTGTTTCTTTTAATTTATAGATATATGTTTTATCGATATCTTCTTCACTATATGTTAAGGTGAATGAAGCTTTTCCTTCAGTATTTGTTTTAACTTTTTCAGTTTTATTTGTTGTTGTATTAGTTAAGACAAATTCAAAGTTTTCTTTACCAATTGTTTTATCACCAGTAATTTCTAGTATTTTATTAATATTAATATCTAAAGTTATATCTTCAGGTGGAATTACTGGATTATTCATATGATAAGTATTTTCAAATACGAATGGAGTATCTAATGAGCTTTCAACACCATTTACTAGTATTTTTAATGCTATTTGGTTATTTTCATCTAAAGTAACTTCAACTGATATATTATATTCTGTTTCATCATATGTTACACCATCAAGACCTAAATTAGTTTCTTTTAAGATGTAGTTGAATGTTTTACCAATGTCGTCTTTAGTATAAGTTAAATCGAAGTTTACTTTACCACTTTCATCTGTTAATAGTTTTGTTTCTTCATTTGTATCAGTGTTTACTAGGACAAATTCGAAGTCTTCTGGACCGATTGCTAATTCGCCAGTATTATTTACTATATTATTAACTTCAATACTAATGTCTTTTGCTTCGATTTCTGCTACTTCGTAAGTATTATTGAAAGTAACATCTATATTGTATTGACCTTCTTGATTAGTTACGACAATGTTTTGAAAACCATTTACTTCTTTGATATCGATTTGACCATCCATTTCATCATCAGAGGTTACGATATTAAAGTAGTTTATTGTTTTATCATAAGCAACATTTTCTAAAGTACCTTCTACTTCGATAAGACGGAAGTTTTGAGTACCAAGATTATCAAATTCAAAGGCTTGAATTATATCATTGAAGTTGAATTTATTATAATCTTCATTTTCTTCAGAATAAGTAATTGTTTTAGTAGCAACTGGTAACCATTCACCGGTTGATGTTTGATATTCTAGAGTAAAGGCGAAGGTATCATTTTCTTGCCATTCTCTACCCTCTAATATTTTTGTACCAGTAAGGGTGAAGTTGCTTGTTTTAGCATTTGTTGCTTTATAAATATTTGTATAGTCGACAATAAGAGTTTCATCTGATGAGATTGTACCATCTTTTGTTACTGAGACATCTTTAATTGTGAATCCTGGTTTATTTTGAACTTCTGTTACAGTAACTTTTGTTCCTTCTTCAATGTCTTCAACATGAATGTTTTCACCTGGTTTTAGGGAAACTCTCATAACACCTAATTCATTCGTTGTTTTTTCTCCATGAGATGTTTCGAATGTATAATTAGCATACGATTCACCTAAGTTAATATCGAAATCAAAACTTAAATCTTCTGGTATTTGATAATTATCACCGTATGAGTGTTCAACTGTTTTACTTACAATTAAGTCGTTTCGAGGAAATGCAAATGGCTTGAAGGTATTTTTGACGGTGTTTGTACCTGTTACGATGAAGGCCATTGTAGTTTCCATTGTTAACATTAAGATTAATAGTAGTAATGAAACTATAAAGATTTTTTTTGTCTTTTGCAAAGTTGTTCCTCCTTTCGATAATATCAGTAATCAAAAGGTATAAAATGATTTGTACCCTTTGATTACTGCTCATCAAATGATGAGTAGTAATTTTTAACTAATTATTCTTCAAAACTAGTTGGTCTTCCTTCAGGATATTGTGCTTGGAATGCAGCAAATGCTTCTTCAACTGAAGTGAATTTATTTTCTTGAATACCATAAGCTTCTACTTTAATAGTTGTTTCTGTTAAATCTACGCCGTCAAGTACTTCGACAACACCATTTTTAACCATTACATATTTACCATCAATTTTATCTACTCTTTGATCTAGATAAACATATGAAACACCAATATTTGTTTCTTCATCTGGTTCAATTGCACCTGTATATAATAGGTATGTAACTTCGTAGTCGCCTTCTACAACTGTATCTTGAACTTTCCAAGTATCTTCATCAGCTACTGGAGCATCTAATCCAACTGATTGATAGTATTTTGCAGTTGTATGGTATCCATACCAGTAAGCTCCAGGAATATTCCAGTGAATAACGTTATCAGCTGCTGTTTCTGCTGCTAATTCTTTAGGAACAGAAACTTTTAACCAAACATATGCATTTTCATCACCTGTATTTGTGATTGTATAGTTAGGAGCTGCTTTTTCATTATTATTTGGCATTAATTTAATAGTTTCACCATCTAATTCATCATTCAATTCGATTGCAACATTACCAGTTGTAAATGTTACTGCTGAATCATCAGCTGCTGTATAATAAGCAACTGTTCCTCCTACTGCTACTGCTGCTACTGCAAGCATACTTAAAGCCATTAATATTTTCTTTTTCATATCTACTTTCCTTTCTATTATATTTTTATTTATGTAAAACAGTATTTACTGCTTACACCGAATTAATTTTAAGCTTGTGAATTTATTAAATTCCAAGCTTCTAGTGCAGTATCGATAGCATCTATTTCACTATCACGTTGTACTGCATATGCTGTAACACTTAGTGTAGGATAATTATCTACACCATCTTTATCTAATTCATTTAACATTCTCTTTGTTACTTCTTCTTTTACTATTACTTTATTATCTTTTAAAACATTGAAAGTTTGTTTATTAGTGTCTTTTGATACTTCTTGATAATAAACATTTTCATATCCATCTAAAGATATCCAATTTTCTTCTAATGTATAAGTTAAAAATTGATCAAAATTAGTTGATTTATCTAATTGAATAAATAAATAACAATCTTCACTATTGGCTGATACTGTTATAATCGGATCTTTAGTAATTTCATTACCTGGTACCATTTCATAAATATTTGTATTTATGTCATTATCACCATCGTTTGTATCAGTTTCTGATATTTCAATATTAATATCACCATATGTAAATGTATTTACTACTGGATCAGTAGTACTTGTTAACCATGCTATTGTGCCACTTAAAGTGCAACATAGTATTGCAACAATTCCTACTACGAGTATTATTATTTTTTTATTATTTATTTTTTTCATAATACATTATCCTTTCTTGAATTATCTTTGATAGTTTTGTTCTTCAAAAGCACTCCATGCTGCATCGGCATTTCCATTGAATCCTGAATCTTGGATTGCTTCAGCAATTATTGTTATTTCAAAGCTTTCTAATTTTGCTATTTCTTGGTTAGTTATTTCGCCAGGAATAATAACTTTGTTAAATATTGGAGTTAAATCTTTTGATACTTCCTCTTCTTCTACAAAACCACTTTCTGTTTTGTAGTAACGATATTCATAAGTTACTGTGTTATCATTGTTAATTGTTTCTTTTTCAAATAGCCATGTATTTTCATCGAGTCCAGAAATCAAATCAGTAAGAGTAAAATCGTTTCCAAATATTTCTTTTAATTCTTTATAATTAGTTAGTGTTATTAGTGCTCTAATATGAGCTTCTTCACTTCCTGCTGTAATCGTAATTATTGGTTCTTTTGTGTATTCGTGTCCAGGTATTAAGTGATATTGGTTTTCTTTGACACGTTCGTTTTCTTCTGAAACTTCACCATTTTGATTAACTTTAGTTTCGCTTAAAGTTATATCAACATCACCAACAGTGAACACATTAACACTCTTATCTGTATCTGTAAAATATGCTACTGTTATAGCTACTCCAACAAATGCAACTACAATTAAAGAAATTATAAATGGAATATATTTTTTCTTCATTTGTTTTTTCCCTTTCTTTACTATGATTTTTTGGTATTTTTCTTTTTTTCTTTTTTATCTTCTATAAATATATCTGATACGCACATTAGTGCAACTATTATTACTCCAACTATGAGTAGAGTTATTCCACCTTTTTTAGTTTGGATAAATGCTGCCAAGAATCCTAAATATGGAATTGTCCACACTACTTTACCGACTATTTTTTCAGGTTTAACAATGTTAGCGTCGACATTTTCATTAGCGTCACCTTTTGTTTTGAAACCAACTAATTCATTTGTTTCTTCATCAGAGACTATTTCAACAATTCTGTGAGTTGCTGTGGTTTTATCTGAGATAAAAAAAGTTATCGTATCGCCTTTTTTTAAATCCTCAGATGGTTGTTCTTTGACATAAACCAATGCTCCTACATGATAATTTGGTTCCATAGAACCTGATAAAACTGTATATATATCAAAACCGAGTATTTTTATACCAACTAGTAAAAATGCTAGAATTAAGACTAATATAACTATAATATAATTTAAAACTTTTAAAGTTACTTTTAATGCTTTATTCAAAATATCATCCACCTAGTTGTATTTATCCCCATATTATTTTTACTCTTATTCTATTCTAATTGTACACAATATAAATAAAATTTTCAATGCATAAATAATTTTTTGACGAAATTCGTCGATTTTATAGCATAAAAAAAGATCATTATAATAATGACCTTAATGATTCTAGAATGAATCTATATTTATTTTAACTTTCTTTAAACCTAAAATATATGCATGAGCTTGAACTAAAGTACGAATAGCACTTGCCATTTTTCCGTTACGTCCAATAACTGCTCCCATATCTGATTCATGAACAATAATTTCTAAGATAGTAGAATCTTCTTCTCCACCAAATTGTTGAACACTTACCATGTCAGGTTCTTTAGCTATACTTTTTACTAAATATTCAGCAAATTCTTTTAATTCCATAATTATTTACCTTCTTTTTTAGATTCAGCGTATTTAGCCATAATACCTTTTTGACTTAATAGGTTTCTAACAGTATCAGTTGGTTGAGCACCATTTGTTAACCAATACATTGCTTTTTCTTCATCAATGCTTACTTCGTATTCAGCTGGGATTGGGTTGTAAGTACCGATAGTATCGATAAATCTACCATCTCTAGGACTACGAGAGTCTGCTGCTACTATTCTATAGAAAGGTCTTTGTTTAGAACCGCCTCTTTTTAATCTTAATTTAACTGCCATATTATTTCCCTCCTTTGTTTAGCGATATTAATATAACAAAATATTGATGTACTGTCAACCTTTTTTGGTTAACACATTATAAATGTAGTCTTTCTGACTGATTAGATAGTTCTATTAGAACATTTTTCATTCTTGTATAGTCTTGTTGAATCTTATTAAAATAAGTCATTTCTTTTTCAGTTATTCCATTATTAACAAAGTCTTTTAAAGCTAGTTCAATATGAATTCTAGCTATTATTACATTAGTTGCGCCAGTGATATTTGAAACTTCATGAAATATTAGTGCTAATTCGTCACTTGGATTATTTAAAACGTATTCTTCTAATGCTACATAATGTGCTGATGCTATTGTTATTTCTTGTTCTACAGGTTCTAATTTTATTGCTGCTTGAGCTAATTTAATTATTTTATCTTCCATAATTTACCTCTTTCAAATTTATTTTATCATAAAAAAAGAATAATCTATTAATAATAAGATTATTCCTCTACATAAGATTCATTTACTTCGTTTATTTCATCGTTATCATCTTCTAAGTCATCCCAAGGTAGTTCATCTTCTAAAGTAGCTATTTTTACTTTACTCTCACCTACTATTTCTACTCCTAATTCTTTTTCGATACTTAAATAGACATCGTTACCTTTAATTTTAACATCTTGAACTGTAGGTTGTCTTAAGCTTCTAACTATTATTTCGTTGTTATTAGAAAGAGAATCAACATCTTTAACTCTTAAACGTAGTAATTCATGATATGTAAAGTTTCTTGTTGTAACAGCTGTTTTAGAATCGTTATCATAAGAATACCAAACATTAACATCAAAACTACCATTTACATTAACATCACTACGATTATTTGTTCCGTTGAAATTATGATTTATTACCCAACATCCTAATACGGTATTAGGAGTATTTTCAGGAGTCAAAGAATATTCTGACTTAAAAACTTTTCTTCCTTTACCAACAACTGTTTTAGTTACTATTTCTTTATAATTAGACATAATATTCACCTCTAGTATAATGTATGCTTAAGAATAGTAAATATTGATTGCTACATAAAAAAAAGAACCTAAGTTCTATAGTTTTGGTGTACTAGGATTTCTTTTAAATGATAGTTTTGGTCCTTCTTCTGTAGTTGATAATGAAGATTTATTTAATTCAAAACCTTCACATAACGCTTCAAACACTTCAATATTTTTGCTAGTTGTAATAAAATTTAAAGCAAATAAATTAAATACTGCGATAGCCATTTCATGTGTTAATTCTAAACCAGGTGTTAAATTTGTTGAAATACAACTGACAAAATCTTTAGATAATGCGTGTTTTAAAATTGAAATGTCACTTGATGATAAGGCACTTATATCACTATCTGCTACTTTAATTAATATTTCCATAGCATATGTTTTATCAGTTCCAGCGTATGTTGGAATATTTTCTTCATTTCTTCTTAATGATGTAATTGCTTTTTGTGGATTTACTTTTAACATAAGAAGACGTAATTGATCACCATTTACTCTCAATGTATAACCTTTTCCTTGACTACTTACAATAAAATGTTCAAGTTGTCTTACTAAAGCTTCTCTTTGTGTTAACAATGTATTGTATTTTACAAGTAATTCTTGAGGGTTTTGGCTCATAACATAACTGATACCTAACATTTGTTGTAGGAATTCAAAATATTGATAACTTCTTTTATCATTTTGAGTAGCTAGAGCAGCTAAATTTATATTACCATCATATTTATAATAATAATCTAAAAAAGTAGATTCATCTAAATCATAGCGACGAGCTATTTCTTCTAATGTAGTAACTACTGGTCCCTCACCAAAGTTAAATTTAACTTGAGTTTTATTATCATTAGACATATTTTTTTTAGATGTTTCTTGCTCTTTAGATAACATAAATTTGTTAAATTCTTCTATTTTCATGCCAAAATTCCCCCTTAACGTCTGTAATTTTATCATTATGCCCCTATATTGTCAATTTTTGCCCTCTTTTTAGCTTAGATATTTAAATTATAGTTTTTTTATTATATAATGTATAAAGAATAGGATAGTAAGCGAGGGATAGTATGGCTAAATATATTAATGGAAAACGCTATTTCGATCCAAATGATTATATTGTTCATAAAGGCCTTCAAGGTAATGTTTCTTATCATTATGGCTATGCACCAGATGGACAAGTAAGATTACCGGGTAATGCTACCCATTATGCAGTTGATTTCGAGGACTTTTTTCAATATTCAAAAGATGTATTTAATTCCGGATATAGAGTATATATGGAAAACCTATATAAAAGAAGTTATGGTTATTCTTTAGCTAATAGTGATGCAACTGGTAGTGTAAGAAAAAATATAACAATTCAGACATCTAATATGGCTCATGCCTTTGGATTACCTTCGAAAAGTGCTGAATTACCTTTAAGAAATAAATATTTAACAGTTTTTTTTGACGGAATAATTACACAAAATGGAAATGATTTTGTGATAAAAAAAGATTCTAATGGTAAAAATAGTGAATTTTTAGGAGATATATCTTTAGATTTAAAAGAATGTTCTAGTGAAGAATATCAACAAGTAAAAGATTATGTTGATAATACGATGCAAGAAGTTACTGCTAGATTAACTAATGTTATTCAACAAAGTTCTACTCCTACTCTACAAATTACTGATGCTATGCAGGTATATGAAAATGAATTAATGTTCATTAGTAATATTATATTAGATGGAGTTCCTGACAATGAAGAATTCCCAGGATTAAGAGATTTATGTAATAAATATAAAGATGTAAAAGGATTAAATGCTTATTTACTAGATGCTTTATTAAAATGTACAGAAGCATATAAAGAAATGTTAGATTATAGAAATAGTTTTATGTTTACTTATGATTTAGAACATAATGTATCAAATGTTGGAGACTTGTTGATTGATTGGATTGTAGGAGATATTATATATTCTTTTAAAGATAATCCTGAAAACTTAAAGCAATATTTTAATAATTGTAATAGTTTAAATAAATTTATGGATTTTATTCAACCTTTTGTACTAAAAATTAATATTGATTATGCACCAAATGCTAATCTTTCTGTAATAAATGGTGTTATTGAAAACTATTATCCAGCTATTACGGCTAAAATAAGAGAAACAATGGTTCAATCTTACATTAGTACTAAAGATAAAGATGCTATTGTAGCAGATGCTACTTGGGAAGATGCTTTAAACGATCCTCTACTACCACAAGAGATTGAAGTATTTGAACCTTCTGAGTTATTTGCTCAACAAATAAGAGAAGATTTTAAAGAATATTGTACTAATAATGGATTAATAGTAGATGGTCCTAAAAATTATGTTGAATCATTATTACTATTCTTTGGAGAATTATCAGCTGATAATAAGTGGACTTTAGAACATTGGAAATACTTAGCAGCGATGTATTATACAGAAAAAGAAAGTATAAAAGATTTAAAAGAAAAATTAACAGAATTAGTTGCTGCTAAAGAACAAAGAGGAAAAGAACTTCTAGCAATAGAAAGTGCTAGAGAGGTTCCTATTGAAGATGATGTTGAATCTTTATTATTTGAAGATGAGATTGGCTTTGATATATTAAGTGAAATTGATGAAATAGAAGTGTTAATTACAAATAAAGAAAGTAATGTACGTGAATATGAAGAATTATTAGGTAATGAAATAGGTTTCTATAACAAAATACTAGTTGATAGAGAAATAGCTAATGTTAGTGATTTAGATGCAGAAATAAATAAATTTAGAAGTATGGCAACTCCTAAGTTAAAAGGAAATGCTAAGACTTTCCCTATTCTATTCGCTTTCTTTAATGGTGTTGGTAATAGTTTACCTTTATATGATAACTTTGATGATTTTAAAATATATGGAACAAGAAATAAAAAAGGTATCGATAAGTTATTTCAATATGCTTATGATCAATTATTTGAGATGGAAGAAAGTTTAAGAAGCGAAATATTTATTGAAGACTTAGAAAATCTAATAAGTGAAGCTAAAACTGTATTTGTAGAACCAATTGATAAAAATGATTTAATCAATTATGTAATGCAAGAAATGCTAAAAAAATATGACTTCCCTTACCTATACAAAAAGATGATAGATTCGAAATATATGATAGATTCTGTATTTAAAGATGACTTTGTGAATGGAAGACAAACAATTAATTACATTCGTGTAGCAGAAAAAGCGAAAGTTTTACCAAGAATATCTCATGCATTTTTACAAGCGCCGATGATAAAGAGAACTGACGGAAAAATATTAACACAATTCCAAAATGATGGTACGGGAGTTAAAGAAAAAGAAACAGCAACTTTTGTTAAAAGTGATCAGCAGATGATTGGTTATTTCTTTCAACTACCTAATTCAAGAGATGAAGCTGATTTAGTATTTGTTGAACCAAAAAGAGTTGGCGGTAATTTAGAATTTGATCAAAATAATAATATAGTTTATGTATATACACATTTCTTTAGAAGAGAGCCATTAAGTGGACCTGTTACAAAAGTTATTGCTAAACAACCAGATGGAACTTATGATTTTGATGATTATGCGATTCAACCTGGAAGTATAGTATCATTTGGTACAAAAATTGCTAGAAGTGGAAGAAGCAGACCTATTACTTCATTTTCAAAAGAAAATTTCTTCCCAACAAACTTTGATAAGTACAAAGATGATAAATATGGAACAGGTGCGACTATTGCTGCCGTTTCAGAGGATGATAAACAATTATTTGAAATGATGATATCTAGTGAACAATTAGCGGTATCAACACATTTTGCAGCAACAAGACAGTTAGAACTTACTGAATTACAAGAAAGAATTCAGAATTATGAGCAAGCTAACGGATTCGGTTTAAGTTAGGAGAATAAATATGTACGGAATAAATAGTTTTTATTATACTAAGATAGCTAAATTCAAAAAAAGTATTCGTAATAATTTATTATTCTTTTTGAATAGTAATGAAGAACATATTACAACTACTATTCAAGACTTAGTTGCACTATTTTTAATCGATCAAGATAATTTAAAAAAAGAATTATTTAGTGAAAAAGAAATAGAATTAGTAAAACCAATTATAACTGCTTTCTTTAATGATGAAGATATAGTAAAGAAGTTAAATAAAAAAGAAGCTAAAGTATTTGTTGATTTAGCTTTAAATAAAAGATTATCTTTAGAATATAATGAAGAATTAGCTGTTAGATTTGCTGAAATTTATAACCAGAATTGTCAAAATGAATTATTAAAGATAGATATTGATGTATTCAGAAAGAATTGTAAAGAGATAGATAACTAAAAAAAGATAAACTAAGGTTTATCTTTTTAATTGTTGTATTTATATTCTAGTTTGTGACCTGTATCATAAGAGGTTAAGTTTAAATCATGACATAATGATTCGTATAATCTAATAACATGGCCATTTGGAAGAGTTCGTTTTGTTATTAAAGTTAGTAATTGTTCAATTGTCTTTTTATCTAGTAATAACTTATTATAAGTAGAGAATTCTATTATGTCCTCTACTCTTTTTCTATTTCTAGTAAAAGAATATAACTTAAAGTAATCTTCTTCTGTTAGTTCCCCTTTGTTTATAGCAATCTTTTTTAGTAATCTAAATAAACTAAGTTCTTCGTAATTACAATATTGTGGGAAGTAATGTTGATCTATATTAGGAGGAGTTACACAATTAAAGCATAATAAGTCAATATCAGATACACTAAGAGCAAACATTGAAGATAAAGCACTATTATCTAAAAAATAATATAATTTACTTAATAGATAACCTCTTTGAGATAATATACTATTGTAATTATCTGTTAATGTTACTTCATCATTTAAAGCACAATATCCTACTCCAAATATATCTTTTATCTCAGTTTTTTGAACTGAATTCATTATCGTCATCATGACTAATATCCCCCTTTTTTGTTTTTAAGAGAGGTATATTAAGCGATTTTGATATTAATGTCAAATTTATCTAAAAAAAATGCTTTAATTTTTTAAAGCATCTTTTATTTTACGTTTAGCACTTGATGTAACAACGTGTTCTAACCATGTTTTACTTGGTTTTGCATCATCTTTTTGATATAACATGATACGATCTTTGTTACTAAGTTTATGAGTAAGTTTTACTTCTTTACCATTTATATAAGCTTTATATAGGTGATTTCCTATATCAGTATGGATTTTATAAGCAAAATCTATTACAGTAGCTCCGTTAGGTAGTTCGATGATATCTCCTCTAAGAGTATATACATAGATATTATTAGAGAATATTTCTTGTTTAACACGATCTATGAAGTCAGAGTCACTATCAATTCCGGCATTTAAATCTCTTAAAGTATTGAAGAATTGATAATTTAGTTTTAATTCGTGTTGCATTTTTGTTTTACCTTCAGCTTTGAAGTATTTCCAATAAGCTGCTAGACCAATTGTATTGATATCATCCATTGTACTTGTTTTGATTTGGAATTGTAATAAATGATTATCTGGTCCAAAAACTGTTGTATGTAATGAACGATACATGTTAGTCTTTGGACAAGCTATATAGTCTTTAAATTTATTATTCATTGGTGTATATAATTTATGAATAAGTCCTAGAACAACATATGGATCTTCTGTATCATCAATAATTATTTTGAAGTTTACTAGGTCGTGAATATCATTTAGTTTGTATCCTTTATTTAATTTTTGATATAAGTGATATATGTTAAGCATTTTAGTACGGATAGTAAATTTTATACCACGTTCATTTAATTTTTCTATTACTTGACTAGTAGCAATTTTAATACATTCTTCGTATTCTTGCCATACTTCAGTTTCTTTTTGTTTTACTGTATCATATGATTCTCTATCTAGATAAGATAAGCAGATATCTTCAAGTTCACATTTTAATCTGAAAGCTCCAATGAAATATGCTAAAGGAACAAAGATATTAAGTGTTTCGTTTGCACTACGAATTCTTTTTTCTGGAGCTTTGAATTCTAGAGTTTGCATGTTATGAAGACGGTCACAAAGTTTGATAATTATTATACGAACGTCATCATTTAAACTATTTATTAATCTTCTGATATTAGCATTGGTAGCTTCATCTTTTGTATTGTAATGTAAGTTACTAATTTTGGTTACTCCATCAACTAAGAAAGCTACATCATCATTAAATAAACGACGAATATCTTCTAAAGTATAATCAGTATCTTCAACAACATCGTGAAGAAGTCCAGCACAAAGAGATGCACCATCAGCTTTAAACTTAGTTAAATTCATACAAACATTAAGAGGATGGATGATATAAGGTTCACCACTTTCTCTTTTTTGACTAGCATGAGCTTCCTCTGCTATTTTATAAGCTTTCTTAACAATCTCGATTTCATCGGGGTTGTAGGATTCAATTTCTTTTAAAACATCATTTATGGTCATAATATCACTTCCAATAATAGTATGTGAGAATTATAGCATATAAAAAAGAAAAAAACCATTATTAATATAATGGTTCGTTTGTTTCTTTTTCTTTAGATTTTTTATTTAATATAATACAAATGGCTATAATAGCGATAAATCCGCCAACTACACCAATTATGATTCCTTTGTATTTATTTAAAAGTTTATCGAATTCACTTTGTTCTTTTATTAAATCGATAGTTGTTATTATGTAGTTTGATTGACCATTAGTATTGAAAGTTATATATCCATTTTGAACTTGGACACCAGCTGTTACTAAAGTATAATTTGCATCTTCATCATATGAGTAAATCTTCACGTCGGTACCACTTGCATAAGTATCTTCAACATATGCAGTTATTTCTGTTCCTTCTGGAAGTGCCACATTATATGTAAGTGGGCTATCATTTACTTTAGTGATGTAAGCATCTATTTCTGTATCAGGTAAATTGTCTTTTAGGATGAATTGATATAGTAAACCATTACTCATATTAACGATATTATAGTATAACTTAGTATTATTAGTTTTTAAGTTGTTAACTAGTGATGCTGGAATTATGTTTGATGATGTAGAAGTTGTACTATATAAGAAGTCTGTTGTACCTGTTGCTGAATTTAAACTATTTATTACTATGGCAGTAGCAGGATTTTTATAAACAATTATTTTATATTCAGTAATTTCTTCATTATCAGTATCTATTTGTTCTGAGACAGCTATTGTTATGACATTGATACCTGGCATTAACTTTTCATTACCGGTTATTTTCGTTGTTGCAGTTGCACTTTCTGGTACGGCATCGATTGATAATTGTGAGTATTCTTTGCCGATACCATATAGGAATGTTTGTTTATCATTTGATAGGTCTAAAACAAGGTTGTTAACTTTTAAACTTAGTAGTTTACTACTCTTCTTTACTGTTTGAAGTTCTTCGTTAGAACGAATAATATTTATTGTGTAGGTTTGTTGTTTTCCACCAGATGATTGAACTGTAAGAGTGAAACTATTTAAACCAATTTGTAAACTTTTACTACCCGTTCCTACTAATGTGGCATTTGGATCGGTTGTAAGTCCAGTTATCATGACTGAATCAATACTTTTACTGACAGTTGCTTCATAAACATTTTTATTTTTATCATACTTTATTGTAGTATTCGAGACATTTAAACTTTTTAAAGTAGTATCTCCGGTTCGATTGTCTGTTCTCGTTATCATGATTTCGTAAGTACTAGTTGATTTATCCTGTGCAGTAACGACAACTTTAACACGATTTCCACCATATTCAAGAGTCTTTCGACCAGTTCCACTTATTGTTTGCTTACTATTACCTTTAGATGCGATAACGTTAACTGAGGTAACATCTGCTGGGACTGTTAGATTGTAGCTATATGTAGTACGACTGAAAGTTGGTTGAATATTGTATCCTTCAACATATAAACTACCTATTAAAGTATCATTGCTTGGTTCTTGAGCATTTATATATATACCAGCCATTGTTTGGGCCATTACATCGCCATTTGTATAATATGACTCACCATTACGTTCAACTGTTAATTCAGAAAAACCTGCTTTTAAAACTTTCAGTTTTAATTGAACGATTGGACCACTACTCCAGTTAGCAGAGCTTTTATCAATGTAAACACGACCACTTTCTATTCTACTAGTTCCACTATCAGCGCCAAGTTTTACCCAAATAACATTTTCCAAACTAAAGTATGTCGGATCATAATCAACATAGACATGAAAATCTCTTATTTTTAAAGAATCACCATAATTGGCTTCTAGTTGGACATAAACGTAACTTCCAACAGTTGGGTTTTGAGTTGCAGCACTTAATTCAGTAGCAGCATTAGTTAAGCAAGGAAAAATAATAAATAATGCAATAAATATAGATAAAATTCTTTTTACTCTTTTCATATTAAGGCTCCTTATTTTAATCTATATTAATTATAGTATATATTTTTATATAATTCAATGAGAGGTCATTTACCTTTTTTTAATTTTTTGGTAACATAAACTTAGGTGATTTTAGATGAATGAATGTATATTTTGTAAAATAATTAATGGAGATATTCCTAGTAAAAAATTATATGAAGATGACAAGGTTTTAGTTATTTTAGATGTTAATCCAAAAGTTGATGGACATTCTTTGGTAATTCCAAAAGAACATGTTACTGATTTTATGGAAATAAGTGATGAGTTATTAGCTCATGTTTATAAAATAGCTAGAGAAGTTTCTAAGACATTAATGACTAAGTTAGATGCAACTGCTTTAACCTTAGGTGTAAATTATGGAGATAGCCAAGTAGTTAAACATTTCCATTTACATTTACTTCCTAATTATGAAATCAAAAAAGCTAGTATGTCTTTGGACGAAGTATATAGTATATTAAAAGAGGACTAAGAAGAATTATCTTAGTCCTTTTTAAAGATATTTTTTTAGAGATTCTAAGTTTCGTTGTTTAGCCCTCAGAAGGTCGTTTGATAGTTTTAATACTTTGGGAGTCTTACCGTGGTATTTGTTTATTTGTTGTTGAAGTTCGATGATGTTTTTGTTGGTGCTGGTTATTAATGTTTTAGCAATGTTACTGTTTGATGAATCATTCATTGTACTTATTCTGGTATCAATGAATGTCATTACACGAGAGATAGAACTTATGTCTTCAGGTTCAGTTTTTAAATTAAGAAGTTGCTCAGTTGCCTTAGTACAAATTGTGAAGTAGACTTCTTCTTGATTCTTTAATAATGTTAATATTTTTTTGTCTTTAATACTTGGTTTTATTTCATCTATTTCTACTAAGGACATCTTAGCACTTTTGTATATATAATTTAAAAATTCAATATTTTCTTTCATAGTATCACCATTTATATTATGGGAGAAAAAGAAAAAAAGTATTCATTTGAATACTTTATACTTCTTGAACTACTGCTATAATCATTGGTTTACATTCTGTTTCATGATATAGGTATTTACCTAATTCTTCTCTTATTTCATTCTTAATCTTATTATATTCGATATAAGAATCAGTAATATTTCTTTCAATAATATTTAAAGATATACGTTTTATTTCATCAATCATTTCTGATGAATCTTTAACATAGATGAAACCTCTAGTAGTTACTTCTGGACCAACTAGTAATACTTTTTCTTTTTTAGAAATAGTAGCACTAATTAACACAATACCATTTTCAGATAACATTTCACGGTCTTTGATAACTAGTTCACCAACATCTTCAGTACTATTACCATCTATTAGAATATCATTTACTTTAACATGATCAAAACATTCGGTATTTAAATTTCCATCAATAATTTCAACAACATCACCATTTTGTTTTAATAAAATGTTTTCTTTAGGAATTTTTAATTCTGTTGCAATATTAGCATTATTTACCATATAACGATATTCACCTTTTACAGGCATGTAGTATTTTGGTTTTAGTAAATCTATCATAATCATTAAGTCTTCTGATGAAGCATGATGTAAGATAGTTTTTTCTTTTGGAATAGTAACAATTCCACAACCATGAGTTGCTAAATCATTTTGAACTTTTACTAAAGTTTTTTCACTACTATCATATTTAGGTTCAGCAAATACTACAGTATCGGTCTTTTTTAGTTTGATAAATTTATCATAACCATTAATTATTTTACTAATAGATGCGTATGGATTTTCTTTACTATCTTGGATAAGTAGAATTGAATCTTTATCATCTATGTTAGATAAATCTCCTAAAGCATTGTCAGAGAATTTTAAATAACCTTCTTTTTTAGAAAAACTTATTATATTTTGTAGGTTTTTACCCATTATTACTATTTTACGATGAGTATTAGCTGCAGCATCAAATATTTCTTGAATTGTATAAATATGAGTTGGTAATACAGCAAATATCATTCGGTGTTCAGTATGTTTAATAGCATCTTTAAAGATATTAACTAAACGATGTGATGGTGATGTATGCCCTATTCTTTCAGAGAATACTGATTCACATAGTAAAGCTAGTACACCTTGTTTACCAATATATGCTATTTTTCCTAAATCCATTGAATATTTATCCATCATTTTTGGATCAATTATAAAGTCACCTGTATAAACAATAGCGCCATCTTTAGTATTAATTACATACATAACTGCATCTGGAGCAGAATGGTTAACACTTATTGGAAATATACTTACTGGTCCAAAGTTAATTTTACGATGAGGAGTTATTTCAGTGATACGTTTTTCATCTACTCCATCATTAGTTAAAATAAACTTAGTAAATTTAGTTGCATAAACTTTGATAGTTGGTATTTCTTTGATTAAATCTTCAGTAGCTCCCATATTTTCGTAATGTCCATGAGTTAAGAACAAACCTTTAATTCTATTTTGATTTTTTATAAGATAATCGAAATCTGGGATTATATAATCAATACCATATAAGTTTTCATTAGCATATTTTAAACCACAATCAAAAACATATATATCCTTGTCTATTTCAACAACATAGCAGTTTTTGCCCATTTCATCTAGTCCACCTAGACTAAACATTTTTATATTACACATAAAAAGCATCTCTTTTCTATTAATTAAATTTTTTTCTAAAAAGGCTTGTGTCTTTGTAATTATAACAGAATTCTTTATTTTTAGCAATCTACTATGTACGTTGCAAAAAAAATAATACACATTAGTGTATTATTTTACAAGACGATGATAAGCTTCTTCAATATTTTCTTTAGTACCAGCATCAAAATGATTGTTGTGTTTAGGTTCTTGAAGATAGTTAATACCAAGACGTTCAAATTCACTTGGTTCAAATACAACTACTCCATCACTACGATATGATGTAATTATTCTTATTATCTCGTATGTTTCTTTTAATAAAGCATTTTGTTCTGTTGGAATATCAAGATAATTTCCAACAACGATTAATTTATTTAAATCAACATTTTTTAAATTAGCGCCTTTAAAGTTATCTTGTTCAAATCCATATTCAGGATTTATTAAAATTTTTAAACCACTTAGAAGTAATTTTTGGTATTTAGATAACATATTTTTATAGGCAGCTACATATTTAGGATTAGCTAATGGAGTACCTAGTATTGGAGGATGGATGGCGATAGCTTTAGATACGATATCTGATTTAGTAGCTTCAGCTGCTATCATACCACCAAAACTTTCAGTTATTAAGATGACATCTGATAAATTAGCATCTTTTAGGGATGATAATAAATTAGCAGTAAAATTTTCAGTATTAAAAGATTCTTTAGATTTAGAAAATACTGAATAATCATAGAACCATGAACCAGTAAACATATTGTGACCTGGGTCGGCTGTTAAACCTGTTTGTTCTAAGACATGACATCTATGTTCCATTTGACCACCTATATAGATAACAGGTTGTTCATTAGGGTTTAATTTAGTTTCATCAACATACAAACTACCTAGCTCATTTGGTTTATATTTAGTCTTTCCTTTACGATAATTAATCATATATATCCCCCTTTAAGTGAGGTATATATTACCATAAGTTTAAAATATTAGCAAATTTAATTTGATTCAGTAATTAATTCTGATAAAGGAATAATACTTAAATTACGATAAGAAATTTGATTTAAAAGTAATTTTAATTCATTTAAAGATAAAGTGTCTTTTAAGAGAATTATATCTCCACTACTCACTTTATTTAAATTAGTACTAATATTAGAATGATTTATTATAAGAGTTGGTTTAAATAAATATTTATTCTTACATAAAGAAGATATCTCATCATTCTCTTTGACATAACACAAATTCTTATTTAGATTATTCTTGTTTAAATATTTTTCAATATTATTATAGGTAGATTCTTGATTAGAATTATTGATAAGTTCATACTTAGAATCATAATATTCCTTATTAATAAGAAGATTTACTTTATAATCATTATTAGACATATAAATACTTAATTCATTAATATTTTCAAAGATAATAGAAACACTTTGCTTTTCTTTGTTACCTTGAATTATTATTTTATCTTTATTATCTTCAAGACTTATAGTTGGTTTTATTTCATTAAATACTAAGTTGTCTTCATTGTAAATATTAAATTCGTGCATATTAGAAAAAGATTCATCAACATTCACTTCTTTACCATTAAGACCTGGTATTATATATAAATCATCTATAATAGTACTATTAATACTACTAACATATTTAGTGTCTTTTATTTCATTAAGAGTTTGCATTAACGGATTTTTATTTTTTACATAGAGAGCGACTCTTTCAGTATAATAAAAACTTAACATACATAAAC
>CAVAGO010000030.1:0-23910 GCA_963588075.1 bacterium
TTATAACACAATACAACAGATATCACCTAGATTTTTAGTGAATTTTTCTTCACAAAAAAAGACTAATCAAAAATTAGTCTTCAATATATAATCCTTTAGAAGCTTTTATATCATAATCTCCACTTTGACTTCTAATTAATTTATTATATAACTTTTCTACACTTTCATATCCGTAAGCACCATTAAAACTAGATCCTTCAAAAGTATAACTAGGAACTTCAGGCCAAGCAAAATAATCATTTTCTACTACATTATTTGAAGTTAAAGTTAAATCATCATACTTAACAGCCGCAAATAATTCTGTTTCTTCCCCAGTTTTTTTATTTTTATAAGTTTGCTTACATACATCATACATTATATTTTCTTTTTTATCTTTAGAAACTAATAAATAAACACCAACAGATTCCCATTTTTGTGTTATTTCATAATCGCCTAACACTGCACTACCATCATAATGTTGAAGTTTTCCTAATGTCGTATCATGAAATGTTTCCATTGAAACATCATCTATTTGACTTATCTTAGTAACATATTTTTCATTACCACCCAATTGATTGTAAGCAGCAAAACCAATAGAACCTGCAATAATCACAAATACAATAAAAGGCACAATCATTGATACAGTATGCATTCTAGTAAAATTTTTCATTATTGGCATTCCAACTTCATTAACAAATCTAAAAGCATCTGCAAAATGTTCTTCATCTACTTTTGCACTTTTTTTCTCATCTTTTTCTATATGATAAGTGCTACCACAATATTCACATGTAATAACAGTATCACCCTCATTAAATTTAAGAGAAGCCTTACAATTAGGGCATTTCTTTTCAACTAATCTCATAATCTCACCAACCTAAATCAATTATATCATAAAAAAACTAATTAAATTAATAATTAGTTTCTTTCTTTCATTGTTGGGAATAATAATACATCTCTAATAGATTCTTGTTCAGTAAACAACATACATAATCTATCTATTCCATAACCAATTCCACCAGCAGGTGGCATACCATATTCTAATGCTTCAATGAAGTCCATATCTATATCATTAGCTTCATCATTACCTAAATCTTTTTCAGCAAGTTGTGCTTCGAATCTTTCTAATTGATCATCTGGATCATTTAATTCAGTATATGCATTAGCAAATTCTTTACCTGCTATAAATAGTTCAAATCTATCAACAAATCTTCCATCTTCTGGATTTTTCTTAGTTAATGGAGAAATCTCAATTGGATGTCCATATAAGAATGTTGGTTGAATTAATGTTTCTTCTACATATTTTTCAAAGAATAAATTAATAATATGTCCAACAGAATGTTCATGTTCTTGAACTTCAATATGATGCTCTTCTGCTAATTTTAAAGCTTCTTCAACAGTCATTTCTTGTTTAAAGTCAATACCAGTTTGTTCTTTAATAGCATCAACCATACTAACTCTTCTCCAAGGTCCTTCTAAGTTAATTTCATAACCACCAAAGTTATAATTCATTTTACCCATAACATCTCTAGCTATAGTTTGGAACATATTTTCAGTTAAATCCATCATTCCTTCTAAATCACTATAAGCTAAATAAGCTTCCATTAATGTAAATTCAGGATTATGTTTTGGATCCATACCTTCATTTCTAAATACTCTTCCAATTTCATAAACAGCTTCCATACCACCAACTAATAGTCTCTTAAGTGGTAATTCTAAAGCTATTCTTAAATACATATCTAAATCTTGTGTATTATGATGAGTAATAAAAGGTCTAGCTGAAGCACCAGTTAACAATGTTGTTAATATTGGAGTTTCTACTTCTGTAAATCCTTGACCATCCATATAATTTTGAATACATCTAATAATTTTAGGTCTTAAGAATGCTACTCTCTTAGCATCATCATTCATTATTAAGTCAACATAACGTCTTCTATATCTTTCTTCTATATCTGTTAATCCATGGAACTTTTCAGGTAATGGTTTTAATGCTTTTACAAGGTGAGTATATTCTAAACATTTTATTGTTATTTCACCTGTTTTAGTTTTCATTATTTTACCTCTAACACCTACTATGTCTCCGATGTCAGCACTTTTAAATAATGTATATGCTTCTTCGCCAATATCATTTATAGATATATAAATTTGAATAGGACCAGTTTTATCTTTTATAGTAAAGAATGATGCCTTACCCATCTTTCTTATGAACATAATTCTACCAGCTACTGTTGCTTCATCAGTCATATTTTCAAATGCTTCATGATCAATATCTTTATATTGTTCTTTTACATCAGCAGCATATGCAGTTCTTTCGAATTTATGTCCAAAAGGATCCAATCCTAATTCCCTTAATTTCGCACATTTTTCTCTTCTTACTAATTCTTGTTCAGTAAAATCGCGCATAATTTCCACTCCTTTTTCTTTTTTATGTTCTTAGTATATCACTAATCTTTCAAAAATCAATTTTTTATTTAGGAAAAAAAGATGTTAAAACATCTTTATTCAACTCTTAAACTTAATATTGCAACTTTCTCTGATTCTTCAGTTTCTTTTATTTCTTTTGAAACTTCTTTCATCTGCCTTACAATTTCTTGTAATGTATTAACAAAATTATCTCTACCATTATATATTTCTATAAGTTGCCAAGGTAATTCAGTCTTAAATCCATAACTCTTAATTAATTTTAATAATTCTTCTGTTTTAAGCTGCTCACCTAATGGCCAAAAATCACGAAAATTACCTTCTAAATCTATTAATTGTGTTTTAGCATATCTAACTAGTCTTCTCTCTTTTTCTAATTGATAAGGTCCTTTTTCTAAAAATTCCATCAACCCATAATCTCTAATTAATGTCATTTTATATCCTACCATATCATCATCAAATTCAACTTTAGTATAGTATTTAGCTCTTTTAGGTAAAAATCCTTTTTTAGGTCTAGACTTTTTAGTATAATCTTCATCAATATATAGACAATCAATCTTCTGAGTATGATAACCATATATAATAGGTCTACCATCCATCTCTCTATACATATGTTGATATCTCATTTCACATAATGTATCATTTTCAGGATTATACTGCTTATAAGATACACATCCATCATAATCATCTTGATCTGGTTCAGAAAGAGAATATAAATCAACATGTTGTTCAATTTTATTTTCATCTACATAATAAATATCTTCTCCAAAAAATATTTCTAAACCATCTTTTCTTAATGCTCCTAATTCTTCATCTTGATTTAAAGTAAAATGATTGTATCCATCTTTATGTATATAAACACAATTACCACCATCTCTTCCAATAAAACCAAGCTCATTATCCACAACTACTGCAAATAATCCTATTGTCTTAGCTCCAAAAATTTCATACAATAATTCAATTACATTAGGAACTTTTTTCAAAGTTTCTTCATCTAAATTAACTATTTGTACCATTTTCACCATTCTCCCCAAATTTTAAATTTAACTTTATTAATTCCTCTGGTGGATCCATTTCAACACTCTTCATAAAAGAAGCAATTTCTTGATAATAATTTAAATCTTCGTACTCACCATTATGAATAGCTAATAAATGTTCTGGAATCTTCTTTTTAAAACCATATTGCTCAAATAATTCATCAAATTCTTCAAACTTATATTGTCTACAAAATGGAAATCCAGTAATTGCATACCCATTTTCACTTTTTCCTAACATCTTGTAGTATCTAACTATTTGATTTTCTTTATGTAAAGCAAAAGCTCCTTTTTCCATGAATTCCATTAATCCATAATCTTTAATAACAGCCAGACTATATAAGAAATTATGATCTCTATAATCAAAATCTCCTCTAATATATCTCTCTTGTCTAACTGGTAATATACTACCTCTTTGCTTAGCGCCTAATCCCTTTTCAATTAAAATTTGAAATGGTTCTTTATCAACATGGAAAGAATACACTTTTCCCATACTATTATACATTTGTTGAAAAATAAGCATCAATCTAACATCTTTTTCTTGATTATATTGAATATAACCAACACTTCCATCGTACCCATCATCATCTCTACCATCTTTACGTTTAATAAAAACTAAAGACTCTAAATTAGCAGAATCTCTATCTTGGACAACTCTATCTCCACTTATAGTATGCATTTCAAAATCATCAAATCCTGCTGAACTAACTTGGTATTCCTCATCAACAGTAAACATTTCATAGCTAATCAAATTAACATCTTCTATTGAATAAAGAATAAACATGTCATCTCTTCGTTGTAACAATTTTTCTTTACCATCAAGAATTAATTTAAAATAAATTCCTATATAATCTCCAAACAAATTATATATACACGAAAATATAGGTGCATATTTCGGAATTTCTAATTCACTAATTTCTCTTATATCAATTTCCATAGTTTCACCTCAGTATTGCGAACTATTATAACTGCTTTAAAAACATATAACAACAAAAAAAGCAGAATTTCTTCCACTTTTTTTGTTAAGTCTTATCAACAAGATGTATGACATTGAGACACACAAAAGAATAAATTGACAAAACATTTTAGACTAATTTTTTTGTTTTTTTAGATTCATACTAACTTTTATTTACTATGAACCATCAAATCCGGACTAACATAGAATAAATTTACTCTACGCTTATATAATACCACAAGTTGTTGCAAAATTTCAAGATACATATTTTTATTATTGTAAAGTTCTACAATTTTTTCTGAAACCCCTGCCGTAAATCCATAAGATTCTACATAGTCAAGTACTTCATCTTGAGTATATTGCGACAAGAAAGGAAAACCAGTTACAGTTATATAATCTCCCAAAGAAAATAATACTTTATAATATTTTGAAAATTCTCTTAAACCATTATGTAAAGTAACAGTATCACTTGCCATTACTGCTCCTACTCCAAATTCTTGAATCGTCGCCAAATCATATTGCCATTTATTATTTCTAACATCAAAATCTAATCTATAATAAGAATCTTTTCTTCCTAAGAATTTCAAACCCTTATCTCTTTTAGAAGCTTTACTTTCTATTGTTACATCATAGGGTGAATCTAATCTAATATCATAAATTCTACTACAATCCCCATAAGCTACATGTTCATACTTACTAACACATCTAATATCTCTCTTTGAATCATATTGCATATGAATAACTGCTCCATTTGAACTAACCTCGAAACTAGGATTATCATAATTCTTAAGTAACTGTAAAGATTCATGTCGACCATCTTCATAAATCAAATAAATCATATTATCAAAAACATTAACTTGGTAATCATCTTTTGTAAAAGAAACAACTTTATCTTCTTCATTTACCATAAGGGTTTGATATTTCAAAACCTTATTTTCATCATATCCAAATATCATCCATACTGGTCCACATACAAATAATATCTTTTCTTCTTCACCATCTACTACTTTAACAGCTTCTTCTGGCGTCATCCCCACAAAATCAGCTTTAGAAAAAATATCTTTATATTTAACTAAATCCTCTTTAGTAATATTTTCTATTGTAGCCATAAACCCACCTCAGTTTCGTATTATTATAAACAGCCATTCTATTTTAGACAAGAAAAAAAGCAGTATTTCTACTACTTTCTATTAACTCTAAATCTTTCGTTAGGATCTAGTATTTTCTTTCTAATTCTAATTGCACTAGGAGTAACTTCTACTAATTCATCATCTTGGATAAATTCTAAAGCTTCTTCTAAACTAAATGTTTTAGGTTTAATAAGTGCAATAGCTTCATCACTACCAGAAGCACGTGTATTAGTTAATTGTTTATTTTTACATGGATTAACATTTAAGTCATTATCTCTATTGTTAATACCAACAACCATACCAACATATACTTCTTCAGCAGGTCCAACTATTAAAGTACCTCTTTCTTGTAAGTTAAACAATGAAAAACCTAAAGTCTTACCATTTTCCATAGTAACTAGAACACCATTTTTACGTCCACTAATTTCTCCAACATATGGTTTGTAATCTTCAAAACTACGTACCATAACACCTTCACCTTTAGTGTTAGTAATAAATGCGCTTCTATATCCGATTAATCCTCTAGTAGGAGCACTAAACTCTAAATGAGCATAATCATTTTCGTCACTGCTTACAACTTCAAGCATAGCTTTTCTTTCTTGTAAGTCATTAATTATTGTTCCTGAATATTCATTTGGACAGTTAACAATAACTTTTTCAAATGGTTCACATTTCTTACCATCTATTTCTTTATATAAAACTTCTGGTTTAGAAACACTAAGTTCATAACCTTCTCTTCTCATATTTTCAAGTAAGATAGATAAGTGTAATTCACCTCTACCAGAAACTTTAAATCCATCAGAACCAGGTAGTTCTTCAACTTCTAATCCTACGTTAGTTTCTAGTTCTTTATCTAATCTTTCTTTAATATGTCTACTAGTTAAATATTTACTTGATTTATCTTTACCAGCAAATGGACTTGAGTTAACTAAGAAATCCATTGATAATGTTGGTCTTTCAATAACAATAGGTTCCATAGCTTCTACATGGTCTTTATCACATACAGTATCACCAATTGAAATATCAGCACATCCTGCAAATGTAACAATATCACCATAATAAGCTACATCTTTTTCTACTCTTTTAATTCCTTCTTCTACAAATAGTTTAGATATTCTAAATGAAGTAACTGAACCATCATTCTTAGATAAAGCAACAGTCTGTCCATTTTTGATTTTACCTCTAGTAACACGTCCAATACCTAATCTACCAATAAATGAATCATAATCAAGTGAACTTACTTGTAATTGTAAAGGATCTTCTTCATTACCTTCATAAGCTGTACATTGATTTAAAACAGTCTTTAATAAAGGTTCAATACTATTACTTTCTTCATCTAAAGATAATTTAGCAATACCTTCTCTAGCAATACCATAAACTATTGGGAAATCAAGTTGTTCATCAGTAGCATTTAATTCCATAAATAGTTCAAATGTCATATCTACTACTTCTTGAGGTCTTGCATCTTTCTTATCAATCTTATTAATAAATAATATAGGTCTTAAATTTTGTTCTAATGCTTTCTTTAAAACAAATCTAGTTTGAGGCATTGGCCCTTCTGCAGCATCTACTAAAAGAATTACTGTATCAACAGTTTTCATAATACGTTCAACTTCTGATGAGAAGTCAGCATGCCCTGGAGTATCAACTATATTAATCTTATAATCTCCATATCTAATAGCACAGTTCTTAGAATAGATTGTAATACCTCTTTCTTTTTCAATATCATCACTATCCATTACACGTTCTACTATTTCTTCATTAGCTCTAAATACACCATTTTGTTCAAGTAATGCATCAACTAAAGTACTTTTACCAGCATCAACGTGTGCAACTACAGCTATATTAACAATTTTATCCATATAACGTTCCCCATTTCTTTTATAAAATCCGTACTAAACTTTACCACAATTTAATAAACTTGACAAGTTTTAATTAAAAAAAGATGATATTTAAATCATCTTACTTTTCGTTTTTAGCTTTTGGCATTTCGAATTCATCGTCTTTTGTTTCTTTATTAGTTGTTTTCTTTTCTATTCTCTTTTCATCCTTAACTTGAGCTTTAAATGCATCTAAATCATTGAATCTCTTATTAAATAAATAGATAAAAGCTAAGAAGAATCCAACAGTACTAATAAATAGGAAAATAAAATTAAAAATTTCATCACCCTTACCACTAAATGGTGTTACTAATGTAACCATACTACGTACTAAATCTTGAACTATTCCAACAGGAACAAATACAAATGCTGATAATACAATTATACAAAATAAGATTACTGTATTAATAAACAACTCTTTAAAATTAACTGTCATTAAATAACCAAAATAATTTTTAAAGTTTTTTCCAAAATCTTTAAACATCTCTTTCACCCTTTTCTATATCTATTTTTTCTCATTATCTGTTACTTTAACAGGAGATTCTACTTTCTTTTCTTCTACTTTCGCAACTGGAGCAGTCTTTGGAGCTGCTGCAGTTGGTGTTGCAGGTTTAGGTTGTGTTGTAGTTGATACAACTTTATTATTTTCAGTTGCTGGTTTCACAGCAGGTTGTGGCGCCGCTTGAGGAGCCGCTTTAACTTGAGTTGTCTGAGTTGTACTTGAACTTTGTGTCGTTGCTTGAGCAACTGGTTTGGTTTGTTGAACAACCGGCTTAGCAACAGCTTTTGGTTCAGTAGAAACAGCGCTTTGACCAGCTGGAGCAGTACTCTTTGCTACTACTTGAGTAGTAGAAACAACTGGTTTAGTTTGAGCATTAACTGTTGTACTTTTTTCTGGAACTGTTTTAACTTGAACACTTTGTTGTGCCACAACCGGCTTAACTTCTTCTTGCTTTTCAACAGGTTTAGCAACCAGTTCAGTCTTCACCTCTGTTTTCTTCTCTTCAACCTTTTTACCATCATCAATAGCAGTATTTACTACATTAACAGGTTCTGTCTTAACTTCATTAACACTAGTTTGAACAGTCGTAGAAACATCACTTACTGGTTGAGTTGAAGGTACAGTTGCTAAAGCTCCTGCATCAAACACCGAATTGACAACTGGACTTACACTAGAAGCCACTGCTTGTGCTTGATTCATCGATACAACAGTACTCAACTTACTAGTCAAGGCATATTTACAGAATGTTGTTTTATAACTCATCTTAATATCATCAACAACTGATAAATTCTCAACAATATTAGGTACAGAATAATACTTAGCTACAATAGTCTTATTAGGATCAATATTAATAACTATATCAGAAATATCAATTAACAATTCAAAATTAACCATTTCCTTTATATACATTTCTAAAGATCCACCTTTAGTATATATATCTCCAACATCAAAATAATACGGAGAATATAATACAGGTGTTCCTTCTTTTAATAAAGTAATTCCTACCATATTCTTAGAATCTTTAACATTAGCAATTAAACTTTGTAAATCGTTTGTTGTCATTACAAATTTTTTCTTTTTTAAATCTTCAACTTTAGCAACAGTAATATACATATTTATATCACCATTTAAAGCCATCTTTTCATTTACTACTTTTAATAAAGATAACTTCTTAACTAACGAAGTAATAAATGTTTCAAATGATGTAAAATCAAAGTCTGCAAATAAAGAATTTTTTATCTTTTGATTAACTGGATCATCAATTCTCTTTTTAACAATTTCATAACATTCAGATTTAATCTTAGATAATCCTTTTATACCATTTATTGCTTTTAAAACTGTCTTTATTGGCAAAGTATCAAAATTTTCCAAATTCAAAATAGTATCACATAAAACACGATATTTAGGATTATTATAAAGAACTAATATAGATTGTTCTGCTGAACTTAACTTATCTCTATATTGAACTGACAAACTAGCTGCAACTTCATTAAGAGGTGTCTTATATTTACTAACAACATCAAAGTTAGCTCCAGTCGCATACTTAATAGCTAAATCTGCATAATTAGAATTTTGAATAGCTTCTCTTAAATAATCAGAAGTATATAAAGTATCAATTTTATCAAAATAAGAATACTTTCTATTAACAGCATCCATCTGTTGTGTAATAAAATCGTTTGAAATAGTTGTACTTTCAGCTTTACAAACCCGATTTATCTTTCTAAACCTACTTATCAAATCAATACCAAATAAAGGTTTTAACTCATCATTTAAAGTTCTCATCAAAGTTAATTTTTGATCAACAACCTTCATTTCATTACGGATATCATTTTCTTCTTTTTGAGCTTCATAATATTTAGCATTCAATTCCAAACCTAAACATAACTCCCAAACTTCTTTCAAAAAATTTAGTGCTTCATCATATTCAGGTCTTTGTGCAATATATAAATTATATCTATCTTTAATAGATACTTCTAACATTTCATTAATACCACTATCAGTAATTTCTGGTAATAATGTTAAATTTCTTTCAACTTTAATTTTATTATATTTATCAACTTCTGCTTGTAAGTCATAGTATTTATGTCTCAAAGAATTCTTTAGTTTAATAATATTCTTTAAATATTGTAACTGTCTATTCTTAATTTCATTATATACAAGTAATAAATCCCCACATTCATAAATTACCTTAGATACTGGATCCATATTAACTCTCATAGACTCTCTACTATCATAAGCTTCTATGTCGAACATTTCACCTTCTACCATAATCTTTTCATTACGTAGAAACATTACCTTAGGATTTATTGCTTCATAATTATCAAGAATCATACGTACATGATGCATTTTACCATTTACTTGTACCCAATTATACATTTGTAAAAATTCTTCAAATTCTTCAGCATTATTGAATATTTTTATTCTTTCAAGTAAACCATATTCTTCATCAACATAGGTATAACAAATACCAATAGTATCACCATCTTGATAAACAAAAGGGTGCACTTGAATAGATGTATACCCATATTTATTTAATAAATCTAATGCTGTATCAAAATCTAGCATAATACACCCTCCCTATTATTAAAAATATTATATCACAGATAATTTTATAAAAACACATTTTATTGATAAAAACATTCACAATGTTGTATAATTAAACTACAGAAAAGAGGTCTAAAATGGAAATAAAAATTAAATCATATTCTTCTCAATCTTCTTTATTGAGTTCAATTCTATTTTTCATCCTAGGAGCAATTTTATTTACTAGTGCTGACAAAGTAATGTCTACCATTTCTATTATTATTGGTGTAATATTAGCAACTAGTAGTGTTATCTCCTTAGTATTTTACTTTTTCCAAGCTAAAAAAGGTTTTGGATTTGCTAGAAAAGGAAATTTAATATTCGGTGTATTAACTCTTATCTTAGCAATCATCTTTATCTTTTTCTCTAACATAGTAGAACAATTTATTAGATTTATAGTTGGTGCTTGGATTTTATTCACTGGTGTAATTAGATTAATAAATGCTTTATCTATGAATAGTAAAAGTAATAAGTTTATCTCTTTATTATTAGTATCTGTTCTTTTAATAATCGTTGGTGTTTATACTATCTTAGTAGGAGATGTTATTTTATCAACAATTGGTATTATTATGATGATATATGCTGCTATTGAAATAGTTGGATATATTCTTTATAGTAAAGATACTGTTGAACCAGAAGAACCAGGAACAACTACTTTAATAGTTCCTGAAGAAAAAGAAACAACAAAAGAAGAAAAAAATGATATCGTTGTAAAAGACGTCAAAGAGAAAAAGCGTAAATCAAAAGAAAAATAGTAGTTAGAAATAACTACTATTTTTTTACCCATTGATAATCTTCCATCAGATTCTTTTTATAATAACCGGAACTCTCTATCATATTATTAACATCTTTTTGTGCTTGTTCAATAACGCCTCGATAAGAGTTTAAATTAAGCATTTCGCCTTCTTTCGTTTTGCATTCACCAAACGTATCTAAAACAGTCTCACCAAGTTCACACTCATAACTTTTATTTTTATATCCCGAAAATGCCTCTGAAGTAGTAGAAAAAGTTATATAATTCTCTTTCTGTAAAGAATGATTCATTATTAATAAATAACTCTCTGTTTTAACTAAATATTCAAAGCCATCATCATATCTTGTAAATACATATGAAGTACCATTACTATCTTTACGACATTTTCCCCCAGATTTATGAATTAAATCACAGGAGAATCCTCTTTCATATAAATATTGTTTTAAATAAGCATAGTTTACATTAGATTCACCACTTGATGATTGCGAAGTAACAATTACGAATACTAATACTACAGCTACGATACCAACAACTATATAAGCAATTTTTTCATATAGTTCAATTCTTCTGGCTCGCCCATAAAAAACACTAACTTTATTACTTTTATCACTCATAAAGCCATCTCCTATTTATCCTATTATCTATATAATACCACAAATCATCCCTCAAAAAAAAGAGTATTTAATACTCTTTCTTAAATCTTAATATCTTCGTTAATAAATGTTTCATCCATTAATAATTCATGGATTTCTTCTTCTTCATTATTTAAGTAAACTTCTTCTATTCTATCTACTCTGCATTTCTCAGATAGTAGTATCGCACTCATCTTAGCAACTGCATTTTCAACATCATCATTAGTAACTACATAGTTATATCTAGTTACATTGTTTATCTCTTGGTAAGCTGTTTTAAATCTACCAAGTACTTTCTCTTTACTTTCAGTACCTCTACCTACTAAACGTTTCTTTAATTCTTTCATACTTGGTGGCATTATAAATATACAGATTGCTTCTGGTACTAATTCTTTTACTTTTAAAGCACCTTGTACTTCAATTTCTAAGATAACATCTATCCCTTTAGCTAATCTTTCTTCTATATGTTCTTTTGGTGTACCATAATAATTATTGTTATATTCAGCATATTCTAAGAATTCACCATTCTTAATCTTCTCTTCAAATTCATCTCTACTAATAAAGAAATATGACTCATTAGGTACATCTCCTGGTCTTGGATCTCTTGAAGTACAAGAAATACTTAACCAAGCATCTTTATGATTCTTTAAAAATTCTTGTATAACAGTTCCTTTGCCACATCCAGATGGACCACTTACAACTATTAAAGAACCACGTTCTCTTTGTTTAATTATCTTACTCATAGCTAACCTCTTTTCTTATATTAAACGTATTATAATACAATTTCTAAAAAATGCTACATAAAACTTGTTTATAACTATCTATTTATCAACATCATAGTTCCATAAACCTAACTGACCATTCACCTCATCAGGTATATCTAACTTCGTAACTTTCCCTAACTTCCAAGCAAATCCCGTTCTATCTTTATGACTATAAACATTTCCATCTAAAGTCTTAACCATTTTATTAAACTCATCATCTATTTCAATGCAATCTTCAAGTACTACTTTACATAGTATCTTCTTCTTAGGAAAATCTATTCCATAATCTTTTACTTTATCTAACCATTCTTTATCCACACCACATCCAGCATGTATCAATATTTCTCCACGATATTTAGTCTTCCAACTACGAAACTCATATATTTTATATCCATTTGCTACTAAACTCGCCCATGGTTGCTTAAGTGTTAATACTTTCATCTATTCCTCCACTATATCTACAAACTTAACAGGTATTACTTTTTCTACATCCATTGGATTAACTTCAATAAAGTAACCTATCTTACCACCACTAAATATTATCTTATCAAATAATATTGCTGTCTCATCTATTACCGTCGTAAATACTTTCTTCATTCCTATTGGACTACAACCACCATGTACATAACCAGCTACTTTAAGTAAATCCTTCATTGGTATCATTTCGACATTCTTCTCACCAACTGCCGCTGCCGCTTTCTTCAAAGACAACTTCTCTGCTACAGGCACTACAAATACATAGTAATCTCCACTTTTACCAATAGTTACTAATGTCTTAAAAGTACTTTCTAAATTAACTCCCAACATATTAGCACAAGCTACACCATCTATTGCTTCCTTTAGATCTAAAGTTAATTCCCTATACTCAATCCCATTAGCTTCTAAAATTCTCATTGCATTAGTTTTTACTTCTTTGGCCATACTCTTTCTCCAATTCCAAGAAATCACCATCTTTAGCAAACACTTCATAACCATGAGTCTTTCTAAATTCTTTTCTCTCTTCTTTAGTCATTACTTTTAAATCAATAGCTTTATCCATATGTAAGATACCATCTAAATAATCATATTCATGCGAGAAAACAGTGGCAGGAAAACCAGTAAATGTCTTTTGATGTTTCTTACCAAGTAAATCAACATAGTGTATTAATATCTTATAAGGTCTTAGTACTAAGCCCGTATTATCTAGACAACTAGCACAAGCTTCCCAATACTGTGTCAAACCTTCTCTTTTCTTTATAACCGGATTAATTAAGATAGTTCCTTCATTCCAATTATCATCTTCTACTTTATCTAATCTAGTATTCTTAATATATACAATTCTTTTATCTATACCTAGTTGAATAGCTGCCATCGCAAATACCCCATGACTTAAACAATATTCTTCTAATATTTTTATATCTTCAGTTAAGTCATCATTCTTAATATCTACTACTTTACTAACTCTTCTTAACCATTCTAAATCTTTATCTATTTTTAATGCTTCCATACACAAATCTCCCTAAATTTTCTCTATTATACCAGAAAAAAAGATAATAGCTAACCTATTATCTTATTTACTCATTAAATTACAAATTAAATTTGTCAACTCAGTAGGATTCTCTATACTTAATCCTTCAATTAATCTCGCTTGATTATAAAGTATCTTTGTATAATCAGCTAAACTATCCTTATCATTTTCGTATAAGTCTTTTAACTTATCAGCTATTGGATGTTTTTCATTTATTTCAAGAACTATATCAGCTTTAACTTCTTCTCCAGTTGGCATAGAATTCATAATTTTTTCCATTTCTAAAGATATATTACCTTCAGTACTTAAACATACCGGATGATTCTTAAGTTTATTAGTATATTTAATATTTTTAACTTCTGGTAACTCTTCTTTCATAGTAGCAAACATATCTTTAGCTTCTTCATTACGTTTTTCTAATTCTTCCTTCTCTTCTGGAGTATCTAAAGAAACATCTTCACTTGCTACATTACCAAACTTCTTACCTTCATAATCCATTAATGCTTGAATAGTAAATTCATCTACATAATCAACTAAATATAATACTTCATAATCTTTTTCTTTAAATCTTTCTACATTAGGAAGTAAATCAATTTTATCTATACTTTCTCCTGAAGCATAGTAAATCTTTTCTTGTCCTTCCTTCATATTTTCAACATATTCTTTTAAAGTAACACGTTTCTTTTCTTTACTACTATAAAATAATAATAAATCTTTTAATGTATCTTTATTCATTCCATAAGAACTATAAATACCATATTTCAATTGCATTCCAAATGCTTCAAAGAATTTTTCATAATTTACTCTATCTTCTTCTAACATTTCTTCTAGTGTAGTTTTAATTTTCTTCTCTAAGCTTTTAGCTATTAATTTAAGTTGTCTATCTTGTTGTAACATTTCTCTTGATAAGTTAAGTGATATATCTTCACTATCTACTAAACCTTTTACAAAACTAAAGTAATCAGGTAATAAATCAGCACATTTATCCATTATTAGAACACCATTAGAATATAGTTGTAATCCTTTTTCATATTCCTTAGTGTAATAATCATATGGTGCATGTGAAGGTATAAACATTAAAGTATTATAAGAAACTTGTCCTTCTACACTACTATGAATAACTTTAGCAGGTGATTCAAAATCATAGAATTTATCAGCATAGAAAGAATTATATTCCTCTTTATTTACTTCATCACTACTCTTCTTCCAAATAGGAATCATACTATTTAAAGTCTTATCTTCAACTACTTTCTCAGTATCATTCTCATCTTCAGCATCTTCTTTTAATTTTTCTTCTTCTTTTTTCATTATAATAGGATATTTAACATAATCAGAATACTTCTTAATAATACCTTCTATTCTTCTTTCTTCTAAATACTCATCATAATTCTCAGTATCAGTATTATCTTTAAGTACTAAAGTAATTTCAGTACCAACACTATCTTTTTCTGCTTTAGTAATTTCATATCCGTCAGCACCATCACTTACCCAAAGATAAGCATCATCACTACCATAAGCTTTACTTAATACCTTAATCTCTTTAGCTACCATAAATGCTGAATAAAAACCAACACCAAATTGACCTATTATATTAACATCTTTTTGTTTTTCATTCATTTCTTTAAATAAAGAAGATCCACTCTTAGCTATAATACCTAAATTCTCATCTAGTTCTTCTTCAGTCATACCAATACCATTATCAGTAATAGTAATAACTCTATCTAATTTATCAACATCAATTCTTATACAAAATTCATCTTTATCTACTTCAACTTTATCATCTGTCAAAGATTTATAATAAAGTTTATCGATTGCATCACTTGCATTTGATACTAATTCTCTTAAGAATATATCTCTATTTGTATATACTGAATTAATCATTAAATCTAATATTTTTTTAGATTCTGTTTTAAATTGTTTTTTCTTCATTTATATCATCTTTCCTTCTTTTTTATTAATACATTTTAAGCATAGCACTACATTTTAGCACTGTCAACACCGAAGTGCTAATTTTTAATTAATCTTAATAACTAGCATAATTTGACTTTTAGAATGCCTTCTTATATAATTGCAAGCTGTAAGGGGGACTACTATGACATATGAAGAATTATTACAATTATCTAATATAGAAGTTTTCGTAACATCAGATTACAAATCATTTGTTTTTACTATTGAAACTTATGATGAAGATACTGATGATATAAGTATCAAATATTATAAAGTTACAAAACGTGATAATGGTTATCCAACTATTGAGAAAATAAATAATACAATAGAATTACTTTTATCAGGTCAAACTAGCAATCCCAACCAAGACACTCAACCACTTCGCCTTATAAAAATAGATAAAATAAAAGCTGAAGATGAAGCCAGGCGTAATGAATTCATCCAATTAATTACAGCTATTGAAAAAGCTGGCATTACTTCACGAAAAAGTCCTCAACCAACTAAACCTTATTACACTCCTGTATCAGGACCAGAATTAAAATTATTCAAATCAAAGTAAAAGACTAAATTCCTATTTAGTCTTTTTTTGTTCTATATCTTCCATATCTTCTATTCTAGTTTTTAACCTATTACTTATTATTATATAATCATTATTAATATTCAATATATTCGCTACCCTAAATATATTCTCTTTTGGATCATAGAAATAATAAGTATCATCATAACTTTCATCACCCATTATATGAAATACTAAAGCATATTGATCTAATTCTTTATGTTTGATTGCATATGTTTGAATTCTATTTTGAACAATACTATATCTTTCATCATACCAATCAGGTAACAAACCATTCTCCATATTCAATTCTGGAAACATTCTATCCAATATCATCTTTATTATAACTACTTGTTCACTATAATCCATATTATTAAAATCTGTACGTTCTTCATTACATGAAAATATTCTTCTAAATAAAACTCTAAACTTATGAGCTATATATTTACTAGATACAACTCCATCTTGCATTGAATTTTCTAAAACAAAATCTCTCTTAATAAAATGGGAAGCTAATGAATTTAACAAAGTAGAGAAATTTTTCTGTGGACCTATATGTAAGACCATATTAGCTAAGACATTAGTTTTATCTAATATTGCCAAGACATTATTATAATCAATCACTTTATATCTATCTTCAATAGCTTTCTTCATCTTTCTTGACCATTTATTATAGTTAAAATCGCCCTCAATATATAAAGATTCATCTGTTTTTTCAACATATTGATATAAATAACGTTGTATTTGTACACAGACATCTTTAATCCAATCTTCAAAATTCCAATCTGGACTATCATAATATACTTCTACAAATATCTTATATTCAACTAATTTTTCTATTTTACGATGAACAAATCTACATAACACTCTTAACCAATTCTGCCAATCTTCTTTAGTTAATGTATCTAATCTTTCTTCTAACAAAGATATTGTTCTATCCCCCGATTTAAATTCTGTCACTCTATTATAAAATTTAGTACTTTGTTCTTCTAACTCGTAATATAAATTATTGTTTTTTAAAGCCGCAGTCAACATACTAATCGCTGCATCATCGTAATTATAGTGCCATTCTTTTGACTGACGGTAATTACTATCATATCTGTATTGATTCTTGATATAACCTATTTTTAAATCAACATCTCTTAATTCTTTATCCCCTAGTACAGTGTGATGTATTTCTTCTCCACAATAAACTTGTATTTCTTCGCCACTCTTAGCTTGTTTCTTATATGGTATATTCGTTGCAAAATGTCTTGTCTGCATATTCATTTGAATATAAGGTAAATCAGAAGCTAACGTTAAAAAATAAGCATTATCTAAATCATCATAAACAGCTAAAAACCAATGATTAATAGTTACACTCTTATCATCCATTTCATAGTTAATAACATTATTATTCGATTTCACTAACTGTGATTTTATTCCTAACTCATCATATATTCTTTGTAATATATAAGCAGCAGAACGACATATTACTTTAAAATCACCACTATTTTTAGTATCTTCATATATCTTTTCTATCTCTTCAATAGACATATTCTTATCAGCTAATTTATTATCCACAGAAAAGAAAAAATCAGTATCTTTTTGCAAATTTTTTCCCAATGCCAAATAAACATACCTTATTTTATATAAAGTTAGCCATTCTGGATTAACACCATCTACAACATGTTTTACTACATCATTTATTGTCATATAACCACAACCTATAATCTCTTATAGTATAACAAAAAAAGATGTTTATTAACATCTTTTTAAAAAGCTCTTCTATATAATTCCACAAAATTTTCATAAGAAGTTTCTCTTGGATTACCACCTGTACAAGGATCTTCTAAAGCCTTTTGTGCTAACATTGGAATATCAGCTTCTTTTCCACCTATTTCACTAATATGTTGTGGAATATTTAATCTAATAGCTAAATCTCTAACAGCATCTGCTACTTTTTGTACAGCTTCTTTATCAGTTAATCCTTCCATATCTAGACCAAATGCTTTACCCATATCTCTAAATCTATCAGGACATACTTCTCCATTATACTCTAAAATATATGGTAATAATAATGCATTAGCTACACCATGTGGAGTATCATACACAGCACCTAATTGATGTGCCATTGAATGAACAATTCCTAAACCAACGTTACTAAATCCCATACCAGCAACGTATTGAGCTAACGCCATTTTTTCCATAGCATCTTGAGTCTTATTTACTGCACTTTCTAAGTTTTTATAAATTAACTCCATTGCTTTTAAAGCAAACATATCAGACATTTCCCATGCCCCTTTAGTAATATAACATTCCATAGCATGAGTAAGTGCATCTAATCCTGTTGCTGCAGCTGTAGCTGCTGGCATTCCTGCCATTAACTCAGTATCTACAATAGATAATACTGGAATATCATTAGGATCCACACAAACTAATTTAACAACTGCTTCTTCATCAGTAATAACATAATTTATTGTAACCTCTGCTGCAGTACCAGCTGTTGTAGGTAACGCAATTATTGGTAAACAACGTTCTTTAGTATCAGCTACTCCAACTAAGTTTTTAATTTCTTTAAATTCTGGATTATTAACTACTATTGCAATAGCTTTAGCAGCATCTATTACAGAACCTCCACCTACAGCTATAACATAATCACAATGATACTTCTTAGCTATCTTTAATCCTTTCTTAACATTTCCTATAGTTGGATTAGGTTTTACATCACTAAATAAGTCATAAACAATTTCATTTGCATCTAAAAGAGATAATACTTTATCAGCCACACCAACTTTCAATAAAGTTTCATCAGTAACTACTAAAGCTCTTTTAAACTTTCTTTTTTTAATTTCATCAATTAAAACTTCTCTAGCTCCCCATCCAAAATAAGATGTTTCATTTAAAATAATTCTATTTGCCATTTACAAGCCCTCCTATTCTCCATAATTATACCATAACTATCATAAAGTAATAATATTTTTTAATAAACATAGTGTTGTTTTTTACGTAAATCTATATTATAATATTTATAGGTAAAAGGTGATAATATGGATAAAAGAATACTTAATACTAAAAAGAAATTAACAAATTCTTTATTAGAATTATTACAAACAAAAAAAATTAAAGATATTACAGTATTAGAACTATGTAAATCAGCTAATATAAATAGAACAACATTCTATAAGTATTATAAAGATGTTGATGACTTAGTTCTAAAAATCGAAGAATCTCTTCTATCAGATTTAGAAAAGAATATCGTTGATATCAAAAGAAATTACTTAATCTCATTCACAGGTAAAATAATTGAAACCATCTCTTCACATAAAGAGATATACACAAGACTACTTGGTGAAAACGGTGACCATACTTTCTTAAGTAGAATCTTAAGTCTAGTATATAATCAAAGTCTTGCTGAATGGCAAAAATTATTAAGAAAAGCTACTAAAGAAGACTTAGAAAAAATATACAGTTTCATAGTCGATGGTACTATCGGAATAGTTAATGAATGGATTAAAAATGACTGTCAAGAAGAGCCTAGTAATGTTGCAATCTTCATTAATAAAATATGTATGAGTGGTTTAAGCAGTTTCATTTAGTACAAAACAAAGGAGTTAGTTCAATACTAACTCCTTTCTTATTTCTTCTTCATCAGTTACTTCATAAAAAATAATACCAAGTTTATCTTCATTATTTACATATAAATAATATCCATTTTCTTTAATATTCATTAAAGCAAAAGCAACATCATCACTATCTACTTTCTGTTCTACCATTTTATATAAATCATTTTCACTAATACCATGATTATCAAGAATTGTTTTATTAGAAATAATCTTCCCATTATTTAAAGAAACTACATATACTTTATCACTATATTCCCCTACCATACCATCTATATAATAATAACTACTTTGAATAATTGAAATATATTCCTCTGTCATATAATATTGGTAATTTACAACATTTCCTGAATTAAGATATTCTTCATAAATACCAGCATCTTTATAACTTCTTATAACAAAATTCTTTAATTCTAAATTAAGATTCTCTATTTCATCACTTTTTATATTAATAATTGGATATTGATAAGTATAAACACCACTACTCATATTTACTTCTTTATATTTACTAAAATAAACATAATCTTTAGTAGTATCTATCTTTTCGACAACAAATGTTTCTTCGTTATCTTTATCTACATTCTCTTTCTTACTTTCTTTATTACAACCAACCAATAAAAGTAAACATATTAATACTATCAATACTTTCTTCATACTACCACCTAATCCAATTATATCATACAACAAAAAAACAGACATTGTCTGTTTAATTACTTACTAGCTTTTTTAGCTTTCTTTGCTACTAGTTTAACTTTAACTCCTCTTACATGGCTAAATTTCTTTTTTACACCTTCAGGTAAATTTGCTTTAATCTTTCTCATACTGCACCTCCTCATTTAATAACTAAACAATTATAACATGTATTATACAAAAAATACATCAAATTTCAAGTCAAATAAAATATTTAACTATAGAAAATGATATTGATAAAAACACTCCTAATATTAATAAATAATAAAATGTTGAAGAAAATGTTTTAACTTTTCTTTTTGTATCTCTAATTATATATATATAAAATACTGTTAGAAATCCTACTACTAATCCACAAGTAAAATCACTCATATATTTTATTAATAAAAATGGATAAATTATCGAAAAGAACACAATATATACTAAAGAGAATAAATAAAACTTACCAAACGCCACCTTAATTTCATCTGGTACTGCTTTATACATTTCTTTACTTATATTTTTCTTACTCTTTATTTTATCTTTACTTACTTGTTTCTTCATAAGCTTGTCTTACTGCTTTAGCTAATTGATCTGCACAAGAAGTTCCTCTTCCTCCACATTCATTACCTAAAAGCATACTTTCTATATAATCAACGGTCTTTCCATCTAATAATTTAGAAATAGCTTTTAAATTACCAGGACATCCTCCCATAAATTTAATATTTGTAATAACATCTCCATCAATATTAAAAGATATTACTACTGAACAAGTTCCACTAGTTTTATATTTATATTCCATACTTCTCACCTACAACTAAAATTATACCATTATTTATCGAAAATATAAAATATCATGTTATAATAACTCACAAAGAAAGAGGGATACTATGCTAATTAAATCAACTGCTATTCAACGCTTACTTCGTGAAAATCCAATGTTAAAAGAAAGACGTTTTGGTCTTCCTTATGTTGGAGCAAGACTTGATAAAGAAGAATTTAACCCAACTGTTCAAGAAATTGCTGATGCCATAGATTTCTATGGTTATGAAGTACGTGATGAAAATATCGTAAATAAAAAAGATATCAACCTAGGAGATGGCAATCCATTAAAATACGAACCATTCCAACCTTCTATAAAAGAAATGATTAAATCATTAGAATCTGGTGAAATGTACAAATACCCTTATACAGAGGGTGACGATAACATTCGTAAAGAACTATTAAAATACATTGAACAAGAAGGATTTATCAACACAGAACCATATGATTACGACGATATTGATGAAAAAGGTCTATCTGTTCACAACATAACTTTCCTACCATCAACATCTATAACATTTAATATTATCATTAATATTATTTCTAAACCTGGTGATGTCATCTTAATACCAGGTCCCAACTATGGTTTATTCACAATCCGAGCTGAAAGAGCTGGTGCTGAAGTAGAAATACTTCCTCTATCAAAAGAAGACAACTTCCTAGTAAATCCCGAAAAACTAGCAAACACTATCGATGAAATAAACAACAGCCTTCAAAGAGTTTATAATCGTCGTCATGGTTATGTCCCAAGAGTTGTTGCATTCCTTAATGCCAACCCAAATAATCCAACTGGTAAAGTAATGGGTGAAAAAGATGTTGAACTTCTTACTCAAATCAGTCAAATCTGTTTAGAACGTGGTGTCTTCGTTATCGATGACATGGTATATAGAGATATTACATATGACGAAAATAACATCGCTAAACCAATCGCCACAATCCCAGGAATGTTTAGAAATACAATAACACTATTTGGTTTATCAAAAAGCTACGGTATGGCAAGTCTTCGTGCTGGCTTCCTAATAGCAGATGAAATCATCATCCGTGAAGTAATAAATCGTATCTTCCAAGAAATGGATTCATCCCCTGATATCGTAGGAAGAGCTCTTATGGGAGCGTTCAATGCTACTGAAGAAAGAAACATCGAATACAAAAAATACTTCACAAAATTAAGAAAACTATATATCCATAAATATCAAGTACTAAAAGCTTTAGTAGAAGGTATCGACTCTATAAAAGATAAAACTAAACAAGAAGAAATTACTAAAATAGTAGAACAATATACTTCTAAATCAGAAGCTACTAAATTACTAAAAGGACTTCCTTATACAAAATTCCCTGATAACTTAGAACCAGATGCTGGTTTCTTTGCTATCTTAGACTTTACTGAATTAAAAGGCAAAAACTTTAGAGGACAACCTATCAAGACTGAAAAAGACTTACTAGAATTCTTCTACAAAACTAATCGTCTACGTTTCTTAATCGGTCAATCTATTTCATGGCCATATCCTAAAGAATTAGTTGGTAGAATCACATTTGCTCTTGAAGACCAAGAACTAATTGAAGCTATCTCCCTAATCAACAACTCATTACAACAATTAGTAACTGAAAACTCTTATCATATAAGACTTAACAGATTAGAAGATCAAGAAGGAATGGCTAAAATAAAAGTAAATAGTTGGCAACATACATATAAAAACATAATTGATCAAAAATATTTAGATTCCCTAAATTATGAAGAACAAACCAATAAATATATAGATAGCTTTGATGAATATAAAAGTACAGTTCTAGTAGCAGAAGATACAAATAACCATGAAATAATCGGTTATGCGTGCTTTTCTACTGAAGCCAATGAATTTGCCGATTCAGAATTAATAAGCCTTTACTTGGACCCAAAGCACACTAAAAAAGGTATAGGAACTTCTCTATTCCGTGAAGTTACAAAAGAACTAAAAAAATACAACAAAAAAACAATGATGTTATGGTGTCTTAAAGATAACAAAAATGCTATAAAATTCTATGAAAAACTAGGTGGCATCAAAGCATTCGATAAAATGGCTAAAATAGGTAACAAAGTATACCAAGAATATGGCTATCTATTCTACATAGATGAAATAACAAAATAAAAATCCACTAGTTCAACTAGTGGTTTTTAATTAACCCTATAAGGGTTTAT
>CAVAGO010000031.1:0-23866 GCA_963588075.1 bacterium
AATAAATCCATTATAAATTCAATACTTAAACCAGCATTTTCAAAGTAATAACTATTTAAAATAATATTTAATGCTTTAATTAATTCGTCAATTCCTTCAGGATTTAATGAATCTGCTTTAATATTAATTTCTAACAATTTATAATGATCTATAAGTATTTCAGCAACATTAGCATCTACACTAAATTTAACATTTTTTAAGATATTTAAGTTAGGATTAGATAAGAATGCATCAAAGTTTTTAACAATTTTCTTAACTTTATTAATATCAACGTCTTCTTCATGAGCTTTAATACAACTTCTTAAATAGCCTTTAAATGAATATACAAATCTAAATACATCATAAACACTAGAAGTATCTGTTATACAAGTATTTAATTTTTCATAAACTAATGCTTTGTCATATTCTTCATATTTAGCATCTAATTCCTTAACTTTTTCATTTATAGTCAAATAGTGTTTTTCTATATCAACTTTCTTTTTAAAGAACAAGAATCCTTTAGTTGAACCTTCATTAACTTCTTCAGTTAATTTAGCTAATTCAGCAACAATTGCATTAATTTCTTTTGTAATCTTACCAATTTCTCCTTGATGTGATGCTCTTTCTGCATATTTAGCTTTTACATCATCAAGTATATAAGAATATTCTAAATAACATTTGTATTCTTCTAAGTTAAATAATAAATTTTTGAAATCATTATGTTTTTCTTTACCTTTATTAACATCACAATTGTCTCCTAAGAATTTAGAATAACTCTTATTTACATTAACAATATTATAGTCATTCAACATTAATTGACCTTCCATAAATTTATTAATTATTGCACTTTCTTCATAATTTTCTAGATTATGTAATTCTTTAGCTAAATTAGTTCTTTTTAATACATAATCATCATAACTTAAATTATCAATAAGTATTTCTTTTCTTCTTTCATTTAAATAGTTCTCAAAACTTTTAATATGTTTATCAAATAATATTCTAAAACTTGTTTCTATATGAGAAATAACATCAGGACATTTCCAGTGTAAATCTTCAAAAACATCTTTCATTCTATCATTGCTATCATCTCTTAAAAGTTCTTTAATATATTTTCTTGCATAATTACTGTATACAAAATCTTTTTCAGTTAATGTAACACCAACTAATTCAAATTTTTCTAATGCCTCTTTAATATCATTATTTACTGAAGTTAAATCATTTTTATAGTAATGAGTTAAGCTATATAGCAAAGTATCAAAGCCCATTTTTTCAAATGGAGTATTTATTGGATTAAAAAGACCAATGTCTTTATAATCCAATAACTCTTTTCTTACAAGTTCTAATCTATCACTAGGTTTATAACTTAAATATTTACCAGAACGTTTCTTAATTTCTTTAAATACTTCGTCTCTATAAGTGCTATATTCATCTTTTAATTCTTTAACTTTGTTTAAATATAATGCTAAGTTTTTTGCATTGTTTATTGGCATACTAGAAAGTACTTCTTTAGCAGTTTCTACATCTTGATTAAAATCTTCTAATCTCTTAATTCCCATTACTATTTCCTCTTCTCTACTTCAGTATTTTCTTCTGTTTCTAAAAATTCTACAAATTCTTGCATAGCTTTGAATAAATCAACTAGTTCATTAAAGCTAAGATCCTCAACTTTTACTTCCATACTTTCTAATTGCCACTCCCTTCAATTACAATCTCATCAACATTTAAACTTCTAATTATCAGATATTCATAAACACTTCCAACTTCAACATCTCCATCGTATAGTGTATAAACAACTCTATATGTACCAGATTTCCATTTAGCATTAGGTTTATTAGTTCCTAAATCACTTTCATCCGGTCCATCTTTTAATGTTAAATAAACATCATATTGATCTGCAGTAGTACTATTAGTGATACTACTTAAGTTGTATTTATAACACTCACCATCGGTTGCTGTAACAAAACATGAATCAGCAACTGATATTATATTATCCGTCGAATCACCAAATCTAATTTCTTCAACTAAGTTAGTTAAAGGTACACTTTGATAACTAGTTCCATATATTGAAGAGTAATCTCTTCTTTCAAGAGATATTTTCAAATTTGGATTTCCTAAGCCATTTACAACATCTAATATGTAACGTATTTCTCTACTACCTAAAGCATCTTCACCTGTATTAACATCATGAGTTATTTGAGTAGTTGTTTCAGTTTTTACATCTAATCCATATTGATTATTTAATAATTCAAATGGGAACTCATTGTAAGTAGGTTCAAAATCCCCATAATATAAACCATCGTATGAAACAAAAGTTTCAACTACTAAAATATAATTTCCATATGTTAAACCTGAATTTGAGAAATCTATATCAATTTTTGAAATAACATCAGTAATACGACCAGCTAACTCGATTCTTGTTGAACCATCAGTTTGCGGATAATAAGTCTGACCATTAATTTCCATTATAGTACCAAATAAGTCATTTGTAACATCTTCATAAATTACATTACCTTGACTATCATAAACTACATTGTTATGTTCATCTAACTTAGGTCTTTTTACAGTTATTTTAGCCCCTAACTTGTATTCATCAAAGACTGTATCAGATACACCAACTAAAACATTGCCATCATCATCTAATTGAATTAATGAAGTTTCAAGTTCTAATTGAGTACTTTCTCCAACATAAATTGTTGTTTCTTTTGTAATTGTACCATCATCTTGAACATATCCACCAACAGTTGATATTTCAGATGAAACTTGTGGTTTCAATGTATATACCATTTCATCTCTTGGCGAACCATTAGTTGAAATAATAACCTTTTCTTCATCATATTCCTTACGAGCTAGTTGTAAGAAGAAGTAATGATCATCACCATCTTCATTTTGAACTTGAACATTCGCTCCCGCAAAATCAACCGTAAATATAAATTCTTCAATAGCTAATTCACTATTATCATCTTTATAATAATATTTCGTACTATTTTCTTCATTCATATCATCGTCAAATTTACTATTACCAGTTACACTTCCCATTCGAATGAAATCTTCTAAATAATACTTATATTCATTCTTGCCAGAGAATTCCGTCTGTTTAGCAGCATAGTTTTCTGTCGTGACTTCATAGTAATATTGTTCATTATTTTTTAAATCAAGCATCGTAATAACAGTACCAACAGGTAATAAATATGAAGATGCTAAATATCTATATGATTCAGACCAGTCAACCAATCTTGTTTGACCATAAGCATCAGTAACTTCAACAGTTTTCGCTTGATGATAAATTTTTCCTACGCCCCATTTTTCATTAGTCGCACTACCAGCAATTGTCTTTGTTAAATCCAATGATAATGACTGATAAATACTAAATGAACCATTAGAAGCAATAGTAGTTGGTCTACCTTGGAACATTTCATATTGTTTACCAGGAGCAATAACTCCACCATATTTATCAAGTTCTCCATCAGACAATGAAATATTAACAACTATTGTAACAGGTTGTACACTATCAGTTGAAGTTGGATCTCCATGTGGATTTCTAAATTCAACATCAATTTTTACTTGATTCATATATATCAACATATTAGTAGGATCATTTGATTTATCAACATAACTAAAGTCTAAGTTCTTAGAATGATATAACCAGAATGATAAGTTTCTTTGTTTTGTTGTAGAGTCATATAAATATATTTGATTTCCAGTACAATTACCACCTGCTGTATTACAGAAACTTTCCTCATCTATAGCATAATCTTTATCATAGAAATTTGTTTTATAATTATCTAACCAACCAGATGAAGTAGTACCCATAGATAACGCAAAATAGTTATTAGCATCTACTACACCATCACCATTTTTATCAGCAGTATTAATTGTTGGAATCTCTGATTTATCTACTAAAATACCATCAAACGCTTTAGTTGCATCTGAAGATGTAGCACCAAATCCTGTAGTATTTACTGATTGAATAGTCATAATAGCATCTCGCCATTCTTGTTGTGTCACAGTACCATCTGCATTAGTAATTGCTTCTTTTAATTCTTCTTTTGTGATTAAAGCATTTACAGCTCCTGATTCAGAATATTTATCAGCAATCAAATCTACTACAATTTCAACCGGTTCTACACCAATTAACCACTTATAATACAATGTAGTTTCATTAGCAGGAGTAACTCCAACATATTGATAAACTAATTGTTTTCCATCTTGAGATGCTTCTTCACTAGAATCCTCAGAATCTTCAGTAGATTCATCTTCATCTTCAACTATTACATTAGTATAGAAACCATGAGTCTTAACTTGTTCAGCCATAGTATAGTTAGTTAAATTTAAACCATATACAAATGTATATTCTGAACTAGAAATACTTCCAGTCTTAGAAAGATCATAATTATCTCCATTTTCATAACTATAATCATAAATACCACGTACAATATCTTTACCTACTTCATGAGTATACATACCTAAGAATGCCATACCAGTAACAGGTCCAGCTTTAGTAGTTGTAGTATCATATAGCGGTGTAGAAGAATCTGATACTGATAAAACTTTACCAGCATACATGTAAATTCTATTATCTGCAACACTAACTTCTAATTCACCATTATTTTCAGTAACTTTTTGTGCAGTAAATGTTCCGTCTACCATTTTTCCACTACTTAATGCTTTTAAGAATGTTGAACCATTCTTCAAGTATAGATATGTTCCTTTATCTTCAGCAGAACCAAGTATATATAATTTATCTAAACGTATTAACGCATATCTATAACTATCAGGATCTGCTCTATCGACAGTACCATTTAATTCAATATGAGAATCAGTAATATATACATTAGTCGCTCTTTGTATTGAAGTTGATGATACTGGATTAGCCTTAGTTCCATAATTATTTATATAAATATTAGAGCCATTAACTACTTTAGAGTTATTTCCTGAACCATAAATAGAACCATCTATCAATAATACTGAAGCATCATCTACAATATAACTTGTTCCATCTATTTCAATTAGACCAGTACCACTACCAGTAGGTCCAGTAACACCTTCGTAGTTATCATCGTAAGTTGTAGATTTATCTACGTTTGTTTCAGAACCAGCAAATACACTACCATCAATGAAAATATTTCTTTTTACACTATCATTTATATTTAATTCATCTAATGCTGTATCACCGATTTTTATTGTTGTTGTTCCATAAACGAAAGATGCATTACTTGAACCATAAACATTACCATTTACAGTACCATTTATTACATTTACATGTGTTGAACCAACAGCATTACCACTAACTAATACGCCCAGGTCATTAACAACAGCATCTCCTACAAATGAACGATTTCCACCACCATATAAATTATTAACAGTTCCACCATACATATTTACATATGTAGCTTCTACTACTTTCGCTTGGTTTCCACCACCAAATACATCGCCAGATACAACTCCAGCATATACATTTGTAGTAGTTGTTTCATCAATTGCAGCACCTAAACCATTACTTCCACCAAATACATTAGTAACATTGATTGTTCCAGTACCAACATAATCTTTGTATCCATCACCATCAAAATCAGTAGAAATATCTACAGTACTATCATTATTAGTATCTAAGTTTAAATCTGCTTTTCCATCACCATTTGTATCTATATTTAAGTTAGTTGCATTATCATTATCAGTATCTATATCAAATACCATATTAACATTTACATCAACATAAGAGTTTACGGTAGAACCACCTTGGTTATTTCCACCAAATACATTTTCAGTTGATCCATCTTTAATATATACATTAGTTTTTTCAACAGTTCCACCTTCATTAGAACCACCATAAACATTTAATAGTGAACTTCCAAGTAAAACTATATTAGCTTTAGCTACATCAGCATTAGCTCCACCACCAAATGCATTACCACAAGTATTTATATAAGCTGTTTCATTTTCTTGTAATTGATATGTATATTTTGTACCTTTTAAATAACTATTAGCAGTTGTAACTTCAGCGATTTTTCCACCACCATAAGAGTTACATAATATTTTTCCTGCTTCACTATTAACGTTTGCTTTTGTAACAAGACCTGATGCATTAGAACCACCATAAACATTATATAATTCAGCACCATCTAGTACATTAACATATGTTGTAGTAACCTTAGCAGCTTCTCCACCACCAAATACTTCAGCAGGAGTTGTACCTAAAGTGACATTTCCATCATCATCAAGATCAACAAACTTTCCACCACTAACGTTAACTATTGCTGTTCCACTAGTCGTAGCTTTCTTTCCACCACCATATACAGCAGTTTCAATTTTTCCACCAGTAACATTTACATTAGTGTTAGTAGCACCAACTATTCCATCACTAGAAGTAACAGATAGTAAAGAACCATCACTACCACCATAAACATTGTTTACAGTTCCACCATTAATATTAACAAGTAATTTAGTAGTAATTACACCTCTAATATTATTTCCACCAAATAAGTTTTCAATATCTCCACTATTTAGTGTTACAGTGATATCTCCACTATTTACTGGTGAAGTAGTATCATCACCTTTACCCCCGCCATAAACTTGTGTAATAATACCACCATTTATTGTAATATCTGTAGTACCAGTTGAATTAACAGCCCCCAACTCACTACCACCATATAACTCATTTATTAATAAATCACTATTTGTATTTGTATTAGTTTTTATAACAACATTATTTTGAATAGAAGTTGAAGCACCTTTACCTCCACCATAAACAGCTGATGAAGTTGTACTAACATTTCCTTTATATAAGTTAAGATAAACACTTCCTACAACAGTACCTTGGTAATTTGAGCCTCCATACAATGAATTCTCAATAGTACCATCATACATATTAATTGTAACTGTATGTATGTCCTCTACATTACCAGCGTTAGGATTATTTATTGAAGGAGTAGTTACCACAAACTGATCTATATCATAATCAAATATATAATATGTTTCATTAGCATCATAAGTAGAACCAGAATATACCATTGTATAATAAGTACATGTTCTAGTTGATGAAGAATATCCAGTAAAACTTTTATTACAACGTTTTCTACTTAAAGAATAAGAACCATCTGTATGCCAATATGAAGTATCTCTTGGAGTACGCTCATCATAATTGATAACATGAGCTATATAATAATTACTTGTTAAAGTTATACTACTATTACCTGAAGATGAAGAATAACCAGCGCCATTACGGTTAGCTCCTCCATACACAGAACCTTTAACGTTACCACCTAATAAAGTAACTAAAGTTTTTGTATTTTCATCAAAATTAGAATAGCTTCCAGTGTCTCCACCAGTTGCACCGTAGTTTCCACCACCATATACAGAACCATTGATTGTAGGGCTACCTTCAATTATAACGTGAGAATTCTTTACAACTCCTCTACCATCATAACTATTGTTACCAAGACCAGCTCCAAAAACACTACCAGTTTCTTCAACTCCATATAAAGTCTTAGCAGTTGAATTATCAGCATATTTTAAAGTTCCACCGATTGTTGCATCTCCACCGATATAAACAAGTGTACTAGATACTAATGGTCCTGGACTAGAAGTACCAGAATAACTATTACTTCCACCAGCTACTGCATTAACAACAGTTCCACCAGTAACTGAAATGATTCGATTTCCTTCTGTCTTTGAAACACCGGCACCACCAACAACGTTTTGGACTGTTCCACCAGTAATATATGTTCCGATAACATTTCCATCATAATCATCTTGAATACATGGTCCACCATTTATACTAAATATCTGACCACCTTCAACTTTTAGAGTTCTAAAGGCAGTTGAATCACCACTAGAATGAGCTCCAACATAAATACCATACATATAATAACTATTAGGTTGACCTGTTCCAGTATAATCAAGCATATAACTACCGATTCTACCACTTTTTACTATCATCTCAGATGCTGGCAAAATGCTAGTACTATTATGATTTCCACTTACACTAGAAACCGCTTGATAGGCTACAGTTAAGTTTGTATCATCATTAGTAACTCTATCGTAATCGCATCCCATTTGAAAGATAACATTTTCATCTGTTGTTCCAGCCATTAAAACTCTCATAACATTATAAGATCCGGCTTCAACCATAACATAACCATGCTTATCTGAACTATTATTTACATCTGAACTAGCTCCAACAACAGCTTGCGCAGTAAAGTAACCACTATTTGTTGTAATTGTTCTTCCTATTTTTACATTTTGATAATTAGCACGAATACTATAATCAACACTATCACTCGTACTTGCACTAAATGTTGATCTATACATGTTAAGATTTTCAATAACCATATCTTTGCCAACACTTAATGTACCATTAACATATATACTAACATCTGTCGAACTTCCATCATGCGATCCAGTTACAGTAAAAGGAACACTTTTATCAGAAAAAGTCGATATATTATAAGTCCCAGATGTTAAATCAATTATATTAGTATCACGAGTAACTAAATAATAATAATTTGAATAATTAGTATTAATAGTTACATTACCATCTTCATCTTCATCCTGAGACCATTTTTTTATTTCGTCACTATCAGAATATTGAATCAATTTATAAGCAGTACTTCCACAACTTGTATCACTACAACTTACACCAGATGCATTATAATATAATTCCTTATTTGAATTATTATAGTCAGTAACTTTATAGAAATATCCAACTAACAAGTCTTCATCTTCAAAAGCAAACTCGTAACCTACAACAACCGATTCATAGCCTTCAATTTCATCGGTAGTTTCAATATCAAAATCATCATCAGTAGCTTCTCTATAACTATTATTACCAGAATTAATATAATATGTTGTATTAGTATCTACAGAAGTATCATTGGTTGTATTATAACAATAACAACCTCCATTGGTATCACAATACTTCCATCCGTTTCTATTAGTTTTTAATCTCATATCATTAGCACAACTAGGAACATTCCAAACATAGTCACCACGATTATATGATGCAGTTACCTCGTAATAAGTAACCCCACTTTTAAAATTATAAACTGTTTTATAAACAGCAACTAATTTATAAATTGGTGACTTATCAAGTTGTTTCATAGTCTTCGCATCAAAATTACCTACATTTGAAACAGAAGAAATTATATTAGCAGCAGTCCAACTAGCTTTTACATTTATAACTACTTTTTTATCTCCATTCGCATCAGCACTTGGAGCATCAAAAGTAACTTTTCTTATATAATAATCATCATCATAAGAGAAAGTCATATCTTCGCAACTTACACTATTAGTAGTTGCTTCATTATCACAAACCCAACCATTAAAACCTTTACCAGTCGGTCTCTTAGCATATGGATTATCTATAAGTTCTACTGTAACTTTCCCATCTACAATAGGAACATATTTATAATATGTTAATTTACTTTGTTGTTCAGTTGAAGCACTAGAAATATAACCTATTTCATCATCATCATCATTATTAACATCTTCGCCATTATAATTTATTTGAACAGCAACTAATGTACTAATATTATATTTTTCACTTGATACAGAAGATTTCATATCAGAACTTGTACCAGGTAATGCAGTCTTACTAGTAATTTCAGTATAGTTAAGTCCCATATAGTAATTCCAATCAGCTGTAAGGTCGTTAACAATAACAGTATCCCCTTGAATTGTACTCTTACTAGCATCAGGATATGGATTACCTGCAGCATAAAAACCAACTATTGAACCTAAAGATATAATAAATATCAATAGCATAGCTGACCATACAATCTTTTTCTTCTTCGGAATTTTTTTCAATCTATATTTAAGCATATACTTCACTTCCTAGACTACATACTATTCATCATTATTAATGATACCATAAATATGTCAAAAAAGAAATAGATATAAGTAATACATTAAAAAAAGAGATTACAATCTCTTTCCCTTTTCATCAACATTTTCATTTTGTGTTAAAACACTAACAACTTCCTTAGAGTCAACTAAAGTTTTACTACCTTTTTCTTCTTTTTTAGAAGGTTCTTTTTCTTTAACAGGAACTATTTCTCTTGCTTTTTTCTCTTTCACTAATTTTCTTGCTTTTAACCAGTTATAAATATCTTCAAAAATATTAAATTTTATCTTTTCATGCAATATATCATGTCTTAAGTTTTCATATACTTTAATCGAAACATCTTCTAAATGACAACTACGATAAATATTGTATGCTTTTTCAACACCTTTTCCAAAATTTCCTACTGCATCTTTATCTCCTGATAAAAATAGTATTGGTTTCATTTGAGACATCCTACAAATATTCTTTTTGTTATTAGTATATTTCATTCCATATAACAATTCTCTAAATAACCCAACTGTTATATTTTCACCACGCAAAGGATCACTAATATATTCATCTAATGCTTCATTATCAGAACATAGCCAATCATAATCAGTTCTATTAGGTTGAAATTTTTTATTATAAGTTCCAAAAGTCAAACTTCTTACTTTATCTGTTGCTACATTATCACCATATTTTCTTTTTTCACTTTTTACAACACTTTGTGCTAACGATATTTCTAAATTAGATGTATAACCAGTTCCAACCAAAATCGCCGCATCCACTAAACCAGGATTATTAATTAAATGAGTTCTTACTAAAAAAGAACCTAAAGAAAATCCTAACATTGTACAAGGAACATCTGGATACATTTCTTTTGTATGTACAAAACATCTATTTACATCTTCAACAACATAATCCCAACTACCTTCACCACCAAAATACATAACTTTTTGACCGTTATTAGTAGATAAACCATGTCCTAATAAATCTATTCCTACTACTGCTATTCCACGATTAGTAAAATAATAAGCTAATTCTTCATATCTCATTATATGCTCAGTAACCCCATGAACAACTTGTATAACTCCTAAAACTTCTTCATCAGGTTCCCACATTACCATATGTATATTAGTTTGTTTATCTGAGGAAGGAAAAAAAAGTTCATTCTTTTTCATAGATACACCTCCATATTATACATTACCATTATAACTAATTTTCCTCCAATAAAAAAGAGTAAGTTAAACTTACCCTTTTACAACTATATTAACTATTTTATTAGGAACAACTATTACTTTAACTATTTCTTTTCCTTCTAAGTGTTTAGCTACTTTTTCATCATTAATAGCCATTTCTTTAACTACTTCTTGGTCTGAATCAATAGCAACTTTAATAGTATTACGTAATTTACCATTTACTGAAACAGCCATATTTACTTCATCATCAACTAATTTAGTTTCATCATAAGTAGGCCATGCTTCATAAGCAATAGTATTATTATGTCCATAGAATTCCCAAATTTCTTCACCCATATGTGGTGTAATACAACTAATCATCTTAATAAATCCTTCAGCATATTCTTTAGGACATTTACCTACTTTATAACATTCATTAACAAATATCATAAATTGACTAATAGCTGTATTAAATCCTAATGTTTCAAAATCATTTGTTACTCTTTTTACCATCATATTATAAGCTTTATCTAATGAGCCATCATTATCTTCAGTAATATTTTCCATATTAGTAAAGAATCTCCATACTCTTTCAACGAACTTACGAGCACCATCTACACCAGCAGCACTCCATGGTTTAGAAGCTTCTATTGGTCCCATAAACATTTCATATAATCTCAATGTATCTGCTCCATATTCATTAGCAATATCTTTTGGATCAATAGCAAATTCTGGATATCTTTTACCCATCTTAATACCATTTTCACCTAATATCATACCTTGATGTACTAATTTTTTAAATGGTTCTTTAACAGGAGATAATCCTTTATCATATAAGTAATTATTCCATATTCTAGAATACATTAAATGTCCTACAGCATGTTCAGGTCCACCCATATATAAATCAACAGGTAACCAATGTTCAGCCAACTTAGAATCACAGAACATTTCATCATTATTTGGATCAATATATCTTAAGAAATACCAACTAGAACCAGCAGAACCTGGCATTGTAGATGTCTCTCTAACACCTTTTCTTCCATCTTTAGTGGTATATTCTTTCCATTCTGTAGCATTTTCTAATGGTGCCTTACCATTATGACCTTGATAATCACTTAATTCAGGTAATACTAAAGGTAATTCACTATCTTCTAACAAATAATCAGTACCATCTTCTAAATGTACTATAGGAACTGGTTCTCCCCAATATCTTTGTCTAGCAAAAATCCATTCTCTAAATTTATAGTTAACTTTTCTCGAACCAATACCTTTTTCTTCTAACCAAGCTACCATTTTATCAATAGCTTCTTCTTTTCCTAATCCATCTAAGAAACCAGAATTAATATGTACACCATCTTGTGTATAAGCTTCTTTAGATATATCTCCACCTTCTAATACTTGAATAATAGGTATATCAAACTTCTTAGCAAATTCATAATCTCTTTGATCATGAGCTGGTACAGCCATAATAGCTCCAGTTCCATAACTAGCAAGAACATAATCACTTATATAAATAGGTATCTTAGTATCATTTACAGGATTAATTGCATAAGCTCCAATAAATACACCAGTTTTATCTTTATTTAATTCAGTTCTCTCTAAATCACTCTTAGAAGCACATGCTTTTTTATAAGCAGCAACTTCTTCACGTTTATCTTCACTAGTAATTTCATCAACAAATTCATGTTCTGGTGCTAATACACAGTAAGTAGCTCCAAATAAAGTATCACATCTTGTTGTAAATACTGTAAATTCCTTATCGAATCCATCTACTTTAAATGTTACATGAGCTCCAATTGATTTACCAATCCAATTTCTTTGCATTTCTTTTGTTGATTCAGGCCAATCTATTTCATCTAAACCTTCTAACAATCTTTCTGCAAAAGCAGCTTGGTCAATACACAATTGTTTCATATTCTTTCTAACAACTGGGTATCCACCACGTTCAGATTTACCATCAATAACTTCATCATTAGATAAAACAGTACCTAATTCTTCACACCAGTTAACTGGCATATCTACATACTTAGCAAATCCATCTTTATATAATTGTGAAAATATCCATTGAGTCCATTTACAATATTTAGGATCACTAGTAGCAACCATTTTAGTCCAATCATAATCAAATCCTAAAGTATTTAATTGTTCACTAAAATATTTAATATTCTTTTCAGTAAATCCATTAGGATGATTTCCTGTTTGTACAGCATATTGTTCTGCTGGTAAACCAAAAGAATCATATCCCATTGGATGCAATACATTAAATCCTTGCATTCTTTTCATTCTTGAAACTATATCAGTTGCAGTATAACCTTCAACATGTCCTGCATGTAATCCTACTCCACTAGGATAAGGAAACATATCTAATACATAATATTTAGGTTTACTAAAATCCCAAACATCTGTCTTAAATGTTTCATTCTTCTTCCAATATTCTTGCCATTTTTTTTCAATTTCATTAAACTTATATTCCATTATTTCTTTCCCCACTTCTTTTGTAAATATTTTCCATATGATATATATAAACTAAATATCATTATTAACATTAATACAAATGCAATAATTAATTTAAATACTATATTAACTGGTATCAAATCAATTATTGTAAAAGTAATAGCTACGATAGATGCATTAATTATTGCAATCCCATTTAATGCACTTTTATAATTCATTTTCTTTTTATCTAAATTAAACTTTCTAGTTAATAAAACTAACTCAGATATCTTTGTATATTTTTCTTTTTTGAGCATATCATCAAATATAAAATAATAAACAAAATAAACTCCTAAAAATATCACAATAAACATTATAAAATTAAACATCTACTAACCATCTCCTAAAAATAAAAAAGACATATTCATCATAAGGACGAATATGTCGTGGTACCACCTTAATTTCTAATATATTTTATTATATTAGCTCAATATTTATAAAGGAATTACCCTATCTGCTCCAAAAGCAAGTTCATATACTTTAATAACTAATTCTCACCAACCATTAGCTCTCTTTATATTTCCATATATTACTACTCTTTCTTCAACGCGTTTCTCGTATTATAAAATAAACTATTTTTAAAATCAAGTACTATCTACTTCTACTTACTTTGCTTTCTTCAAATACTTGTTCAATAATATAAGATTCAGTTTGACCTACACCAATTTCAGTTGCATAACTACTCAATTCGTATTCAAATTGTTCTTTAGTATAAAGTCCAACACTATACATATATGAATAATATTTATCAGCTGCTTTTAATTTACGATATTTGCATTGTTCATCAGTAATTCTACGTTCTGAAAAATCTTTATTAGCAGCATCAATTCTCGATACAAAAACATTGTAATGTAATGGTCCCATCGCATAAAGTCTATAAGCTGAAATAAAACCTTTTACTTTACTACCAGTATTTCTAGCAACTAGTTTTCTATTACAATAGAAATCTGATTGTACTTTTGCTGATTTACCAGAAAAGTAATCTCCAGTCGAAGCAACATCTCCACCTGGTGCTCTTCTGATTGGTCCTGGGAATTTTCTTCCCCAACCGCCATCCCAGCCACCGCGGAATCCTCCACCATGACCATGTGGTCCACCCGGCATTCCTCCTGGTCCTCCAGGCATTCCACCACCTGGCATTCCACCTCCTGGTCCAAACATATAATCATCCCCTAACTAATTGTTTTTATTATAATCTCTAAATTAAATTTGTGCAACATACTCTAACAATTTCATAAACATATTTACGAATGTCTTATCCAGACCTTTTTTCTGTAGCTTTTTAATTTCCACACGTTTTTTATCCATGCTATAATTTGAAAACATTATATTTCCAAGTTCAACTTTTAAATTAGTTTTAATCTGTAAATCAGAAATAATTGAATCAATATCTTCATTAATAAGTCTTACAGCATCTATTTCAATATCTTTACCTTTACAATTTATAGTTAACTGTTTAGTAGTTGGAACATCATTAACTTCTACTATAAAGTCTGTATCTTCTATATAAGAATTACTTTGTACTTTCTCATTATCTATATATACAATAACATCATTAGCTTGTCTTGTATTTCTGAATCTAATACGATAATTTCTCTTAGCTGGTACAATACCAGTCTTACCTTCTACTGGTCTTATAATTAATGTATAGTTATTAGTCATATAGTTATAATCAACTCTCGTAAGTAAATAATAACCATCTTTATATAAATTACTATATCCATCATCTTCATATAAATTATATTGATTACTCTTACCAGGGAAAACATGTATTTCCATAGTACTAGGACAATTAGTAAGATTCATATTCTCTTCTAAATCTCCCATACATATTATAGAACCATCCCTAGCAAACACTGGATAATCTTCATCTTTATAGAATAATATATATCTCTTATTACCTAAATATTTCTTACCAGTCTTAAAATCATACCAAGTACCTTTAGGTAAGAATATCTTTTCAACAGATCTATTCATTACTATATCTTTTTGTTTTGTAATAGGAGCAACAAATAACTCACTACCAAAATAATATTCATTCTTATAATCTAGTTCATCATATATCTCTGGATACTGATAATATAAAGGTTGTATCAATGGTAATCCAACTTTATGATATTTATAAGCTTCACTATATATATAAGGTATTAATCTATGTCTCATTTGACAATAAGTTCTAACTATACTTTGAGTTTTAACATCCCATTTCCATGGTTCTCTTTTATAGTATCTTCCATACTTAGAACTAAATCTAAATATTGGACTAAATGTTCCATACTGAACATATCTTGCATATAATTCTGAATCTTCAATACCATCTTTGTATCCCCCAATATCATGACTCCACCAAGATAATCCTAAATTAGATGAAGTACTATTGAAGTGTGGTAATGTCTTTAATGTTGCCCAACTTACTAAAGTTTCACCACTATAATGTATTGGATATTTATGAGGCGCTATTGTATTAGCTCTACTTAATATTAAAGGACGCAATCCTTCCATTTTAGAACAATCAACAAAATGATAGTAATTTAAAGCATCATTAGTTTTTCTATCTTTTAAATTACGATAGTTAATTGCAAAGAAATCAACACCTGTTTTATATAAAGGATCAATTAAGTATTTTAAGTAAGCATTCAATAATTCTTTATCAAAAACATTAAACGGAATAATTTGCTTATCAGAGTTTCCTAATGCTTTAGCTATTTCATCAAATTTTGGTTCATGTGGATGAATACCTTCACTAGGATCTAAAGTAACCCCTAATCTAACTCCTCTATCATGCAAATATTTAGTAAATTCAGTTGGTTTAGGAAATAACTCTCTATTAAAAGTAAATCCTGAATTAAATCTTGCTAAATTATTTTTATCTTTCAAATGCCAGTTATCTCCAAGTAATAAAACACTCAAAGGAATTTTATACTTATTAAAATCATTTAACATTTTCTTTATATCATCAAAGTAATAAAAATCTGCTTTATTCCACCAAATACCTAAAGCATATCTTGGAATTAAAGGTGGCATTCCTGTTAACATAAAATAACTTTGTAAACAATTACCAAAATCTTTATTATATAAGAACACATAAATATCAGTTCTCTTTTTATCATTAAATATAACTGTTCCATCTTCAGCTATAAAGTTAGTTTTACTATCATCAATAGATACAAATCCATCAGTTGAATACAATCCTTTTGTCTTTGCTTCCATCATTGTTTCAATTTTTCTTTTTACATGTTTTAAATCTTTAACATCAGCAACTTCTACAAAAGGATCAGTAGTTTTATCTAGATTAGCAATAATACCATTATAATTTCTAGCTTCTGGATGACCATAATACCATTCTTTATTTGAAGCATCTAATAATTTTATTCTTAAAATACTATCTGGAGAATACTTACTACCATTAAAAGCTTTCTCCTTTTCATATCTTAAATTAAAGTATTTAGTTGTAATATCTAGATATCTTTCATTTTGATCAACTTTCATTTGAGGAATAGGAAAGTTTCTGAATTTAGCAAACTCAGTTGGTCTATCTTCAAAGTAACCTTCCTCACTAAATTCCAATCTTATTAATAAATCTGAAAGTACAGTAATACGATAAAATTGTCCTTTAAATACTGTTTGAGGCTTACTTACATTATTAATATAATCAGCTTTAAAATGTTCTCCTAAATCCGCCATTATCTCTTCACCTTTCCCTCTACTTTACTACAAAAGTATAACATATTAATTGCTTAACAACAATTAAGATATACAATTAAAAATCAATATATTTCTTCTTTTTATAGAATACTTGAATAATAACAAAAGATGAAATACCTACAACTACCAATATTGATATAAAATCAATTGTATCTACATTTAAAACATAAGTATTAGTAAATAGTGCTTTATGAACCCCATTAGCAACTACTATACCCTCTGTTCCTTCTGCTATTGTTGAATATCCTTCTTCTGAATATTCCTCTTCTGTAACAATATATTTATATCCTTCAGGTATTCCACTAATTACAACAGTTTCTCCATCTTTTAATGTAATAGTAGCTTCTCCATTTACAAAAGTAACATTTCCATATGTATGATTTAACATTACATTAGGATCAATTACAGTTTCTTCTTCAGTAATTTCTTCCTCACTAGATTCTTCAGAACTCTCTTCATTTGTTGTCTCATCAGTAGTTTCTTCTACTGGAGCAATCAAAGTAATTTTAAACTTAAATTCTTTTTGTTTGTCGCCAAATCCTTTAACTGTTTTAGTAATTTCTAAATCTCCATGAGAAATTTCATGATATGTTGCATCTGTCATCGATTCATATAAAACACCATTAAATCCATTAAGTTGCGCAATGTTCTTAATTGTATCAGAAGTTCCTGTATAAGCCGGATCAACTTCTACTGGAATTAAAATATGTACTACCTGACCAGATAATAATTGTGAAATAGTAAATGATAAATTCATTCCATTTTGTGTATATTTAACAAATTCAGTTTTACTCATTAATGTTGAATTTTCTAAAGAACCTTCACCTTCAATATAATAAGCTAAATCACTTACAATAGGTATTACACCATCAGGTAAAACATCAGAAACATTAACATCACTCAACATTTCATAAGTACTCTTATTAGTCACTAAAATATCATAAGTTATAACATCTCCTTGAATTACATTTGTTGGATCATCTTCTGTTCCTGATTCAATATGAGATTGTTTTTCTACACCAACTTGTGGAACTGTAAGTAATACTTCATTCCATTCATAAACAGAGAAATTATAATGCTCAACTCCTAATTGAGAAGTAGTTCCACCCCACCAAGCAACATTCATTGCTTTAGCATTTTCCTTTTCTAAATAAACAGCATTATCAACTGGTGCTTGCATATTTAAAATTACTAAAACACTTTCCTCTGATTGTAAAACATAGTCACTACCATCTTCCTTTTTAGATAAATCAATAGCAACAGCTGTTATCGTACTTGCATCTTCTGGTTTTTCAGTTGACCAAATAGCAGTATTAGTTAAATCTCCATCTTTAGGAGTTCCCATATTAATTGAAGATTTTCCATACTCATATAAATTCAATCCTTTAACAGTTGAATAATAAATAGTAGGTTTTATTCCTTTTGATACTGCTTGTGTTGTATCAATATTAACTAAAGTACCTTTCCAACTTTCAGTTCCTGCAACATCATAATCTTCTAAAACATCATATAAAACTAAATCTGAAGTTAATACATTTTTTTGTGAAACATAACGTAATCGATAAGAGTAATAACCACCAGCTGAAGCTACTACTGAACCATCTTTACCATCATCATAATCAGCTAAATTAGCAGTTTTAACTCCAATTTTAAATGAAGTATCTGAAGCTGTATTAAATGCAAAAGACAAAGTACGTTGTGCATAAACAGTATCTTTTAAAGAACCCTCTGGGTTACCATCTTTATCCAAATCTATAAAATAACTCTTATCAACAAAAGAACTAGATAAAGATGAAGCATCATCCGCATAACCATTAGATAACTTACCACTACCAGATTTATAAGCTACTGTATTAGTTAAACTATTACCATAATCATAAATACAATCCCAACTATAAAGCCCTGTATATTTCAAAGTAAAACCTGTATATAAAGTATAATTAGTTCCAGAATAATATTTTGAAACATAATTTCTAAAATCACTATCCTCAATAGTTGCACTTACTATTAACATTGTTCTTCCTGTATCTTTATAATTCTCAACCAATGAAACCTTAGAAGGAACAACCGTACCAGTTGTTGACATATTATTTCCCGAACTAGTAGAAGAATAAGCTGTATCAAATGTTTGAACTACTACAGTATCTAAATCAACAGTCATACCAATTGGTAACAAAGAATAAAAAGTTCCAACTCTTTGCTCATTAATAACTTTACTATCTAAAACATCTTCTGCAGTCAATAATTCTTTATCATATAATATTGTCTCATATGCATAAGCAGTATAATTAGCTTTTACACGACGATTAGCCGGATCACTTACATAGTTAACCCAATTATTTTGACCAGTCGAACCACCAGTTAACCTGGTCAAATATGTAGATGATGAATTAGTTCTGTTTAAATCAAGGCCATATTTATCTTGGTCTTTGTCATAAACTATATCTCTAAAGTTACTAGAAAAATAAGTATTTTTATACGAAGATTTTTCACCATCAGCATTTTCCGTATAAGCACCAATATTTCCATATAAATATAATTCTTTTTTATCTTCCATCATTTCTAAAACATGTTCAGAATTAATTAATTCTACATCAAAATAACTATACAAATATACACTATATTTATTAGAAGTAACTTCATACTTTATTCCAGTTACTCCCTCTGGTAAAGAAATATCATTACTAGCTCTAACACTATTGCCATCTAAATCATAAAAATATAGATAACTATTTTTATAATTTACATATCCATAATAATTCCATTCACCATCTTTTTCATAATAGACTTTTAAATCAGGATAATTCGCATAATCAGTATCAGTATCTGATTGCCAACCATCATAAATAATATTTCCATCTGTAACAGTTTTATCAATATAATTATATAAAGTATAAGACGATAATGAAAAAGATGTTATCTCGTAATCTCCACTATTTAAAATCTCATATCCAGTATCGGATTTACCTAACACCATAGAATCAAACAGATAAGTAGAAGTATATTCTCTTTTCCCATAATCTTCCGGATTAGTTGCATCTCCATCAACAGATAATGTCATCGGAAAATTTCTAATTGTAGCATAAGAATAATAAGAATAAGAAGTAGAATAATTATTATAATGTACTGGTACAGAATACGAATCAACATCTTCTACTTCGAATTTATTAATAGCACCATACTTAGAATCTCCACCATAAATATACAAACTATAAAATTCAGCTGGCGTAAAACCATAAGTATATGTTTTAGTTTCAGGTTTTACATATTTATATGTTCTACTAGTAGATGCCGTTTTAACACTACTTGCACCATCTACTCCAGTTAACTCATAATTGTATTTAACACTTAAAGTATGTGTCTCACCATCTAACAATTTATCTTTAGGATATTTTACTAATACATGAACAGGATAATAAAATGACAAATATTCATCGTAAGTACTAGAAGGTGTAGTGATTTTATATACATACGAATCAGTAACTGGACTATAACTGGAAGAAAAAGCCGTATTATAATAATATCCTCTTGCATAAGCAATAACTTCGCCACCTAAATCATCCGTTGGTTCAGCAGTTACTTCAACTTCATAAGGTTGTGTTGCATAATAAACATTAGTATATCCAGTCCATTCAACATACACATAATCGTCAGCATTATCAGGTTTTATAGTAGAAGACCAATTAGAATACCAACCACGACGAACATTATAATATGCATACATATCACTATCATAGAACAAACTACTATAATAGCTAGCACTTGCAGTATTCAATGTAGCATGCGAACTATATTCTAAAGTTAAATCATTTGATGTCGAAGTAATATCAACAGTTCCACTTAAATCCATATCAATATCAACTGTACCATTAAATGTTTTAGTATAGCCATCAGCAACTACAGATGGAGTTTTTAAAATCCAAGATAAAGAACACTCAAAAGAATAAGTTGAGGGTATAGTTTGATAATTTTGTAAAACCAAATATTCTTCTCCATTTTCATCAGTTTCAAAATAATAATTAAATCCAGTACCAGCTTCTTCTGGATATTCAACCAATGGAATATCTATTATTTGTTCTGCTACTTTTCCATCTCTATCATAAAATAAATATCTTGGTACTTTAATCTTTATTGCTCCAGCAGGTGCTTCAGCACTACCACCCATATTAAACATCAATTGATAAGTAATTTGAGCACCACCTGAAGTATTACTTTCGGCATTATAAATATTATTTTCACCAGGTTCAACTTGTAGTACTCCATCTTCATCTACTATACCTTGATAAGCTTTTCCACCTACCCAAGTTAAAGTAAATTGCCCAACATCATTCTCTGCTTGAGCATCTACTCCTGTATTATAGTAATGAATATTACCAACTAAACCAATATCATTTTTTAATAAGTAAATTCCAAATAAAATAACCAATACAAAGAAAGGCAAAATAAATCTACTTACAGCATTCTTTGAAAAAATATTTCTCACAGTTAATCACCTCAAAAAAATCAAAACAACAAACCCTATTATTACTATTACCATTATAACTCTAAAAATAATTAAATACATCAAAAAAATGTTATAATACCAAGAGGTGATAACTATGTTTAAATACACTCTAGATAATAAAAGATATCATACTTTAAACTACTATTTTAAAAATAAATATGGTAAGAAGACTTTCAAAGTATCTTTAAATGGTGGTTTCTCTTGTCCTAACAAAATAAATGGTAAAGGTTGTATCTTCTGTTCAAGACTAGGTTCTGGCGACTTCGCTGGTAATGTCGAAAAAGACCTAGTAACTCAATTCAACGAAGTAAAAGAAATAATGGAAAGAAAATGGCCCGATAGCTACTATATCGGCTATTTTCAAGCTAACACCAATACCTTCGCCCCACTACCTATTCTAAAAGAAAAATACGAAACCATTCTAAAACTACCTAATGTAGTAGGTCTAAACATTGCTACACGTAGTGATGCAATTACCAAAGAATGTTATGACTACTTAGAAGAACTATCTAAACGAACAAACCTAATCGTCGAACTAGGACTTCAATCAATCCATGAAAAAACATTAAACTTCATTAATCGAGGACACGACCTCCAAAACTTCGAACAAGCTGTTAAAGAACTACAAAAAAGAAATATTGAAGTCGTAGTTCACATAATAAACGGTCTACCAGGAGAAACCAAAGAAGATATGCTTAATACTGTAAAATATCTTAATAACTTAAAAATAAATGGTATCAAAATTCACATGCTCCATATAATAGAAAATACTGACTTAGCAGACTACTACCAAGAACATCCCTTCCATATACTTACTAAAGAAGAATATATTGATATAGTAGTATCTCAACTAGAATACCTATCTCCTGAAATAGTAATCCATCGTATTACAGGAGATCCTAAAAAAGAAGACTTAATTGAACCAACTTGGTTACTAAAAAAATTCTGTGTCCTAAATGACATCGATAAAGAACTAGTAAAAAGAAATACTTACCAAGGAGCCAAACTAAAAGAGAGTTAATATTTAACTCTCTTTTTCTATAATAAAACATCTCCCTAACTAGGTATCTTCTCCAACACCTTAGCAGGTTTCCTATATCTATAAGTAACATTATTTTCATCTTGATTTAAATATTCAAAACCAACTCGTTCAACAACTTCTATAGCTCCAACATTATCTTTTCTAATCATCATAAATAATTGTTCCATAGAACTAACTTCCATTATCTTCTCAAGTGCTTCTTGATAATAACCATTACCTAAATAATTTTCAAATATTTTACATTCTACAAATCCATTACACTTTATAATAACATGCCCAATATCTGTATTCTCATCTTTTAAATGAATTGAATACACAATTGATGCAAAGTCAGGATTATTCTCCTTACGCATATAAAGTCTTTCAGTATTAACATAATTGGTATAACATGATTCATCAAATCTTTCCAACATCGCAACAGTTGTATCACGTAAACCAAAATTAACCGGTAACTCCATATTTAACACAGACGAATAATCATCATGCTTAGTAAGTTCATTTAATGCAACACAGTAATTTCTTAACTTTCTAAAATGTTCATTATCGAATTTAAATCTTATTTCTTGTTGTCTATCTATAAATTCAATTAAATCTGTTCCCATTTGTTTACTACGTGCATGACAATCACAAGCCATCTCCAGTAAATCTAACTCACTCATATCATTAGGACTTTCATAATATTCTGGATGATGTGAATTATGCATCCAATGCAATTTCTTAGCATCAACTTGCTTCCTTGTTTGAACATGGTCTACATCTGCCATCTGTCCTATTTCATCAATAATGCTTGCTAATGAAATAAACTCTTCAGTATTTTGTATTTTTGAAATATCATGTACTGAACATCTACCTAATAATCTTATGGCATCTATACTTCTATTATTATGTACTAAGTATGTTGATAGATATTGTCCACTTCTCATTACACAAGCTCTATGTATTAGAGTATCATTCATTTCTTTTGATAATCTTATTGTATCTATTTTCATATCGGCCTCCCGTGCCATAAGTGTATTATACTCAAAAAAATAAAAAGGTCAATTTGACAAAACAAAAAGACTTGTTCCTCTTAGGAATTATCTTAAAAATCCCAAATAAAAATCCACTAGTTCAACTAGTGGTTTTTAATTAACCCTATAAGGGTTTAT